>CAYJHO010000004.1:33907-66195 GCA_964369945.1 uncultured Lachnospiraceae bacterium | reverse complement strand
AGTGAAATTGTTAGATTTTTGAGTGAGAAGATTTCAGTAAACCTTGTATCAGATATTTTTACTTGGTTGAAATTATCAGATGCTTCTTTTATGCCAAAAACCGGTGGTGATCGACAGGAGAGATTACTAGGTGAAAGTGTATCAACCGATGTAGCAGGCACCTTTACCTATCAAGCAAGCTATCCTTTTATGCATTTATTTGACTCTGTACCAGAAGACATACTAGGGGAAGGAGCATCTGTTGGAGCTGTGGATGTACAGGTGTTAGAAGTAGGTGATGAGATCATACATAAGGTAACCTTCGAAGATGAAGATCCTACAGATAATACCATCTTTGATCAAGTGGATGTAAATGATGGGGATACAGTAGATGAACCAACAGATCCACCGAAAAAAGACGGAAAAGATCCAGAGTTTTGGTATGAAGACACCAATGAAAATGGTAAGTATGATGAAGGTGTAGACAACAAGTGGGATTTCGATGAAGAAGTAGTAGATAAGAATGTGACATTACATCCATATTATCCTGAAACAACACAACCCCCTGCACAAAAGTACAAGCTAACCGTAAATGGTGGCGAAGGTTCTGGTACATATGAGCCAGGATATCATATAAACGTTACATTAGGAACCGTTCCTAACAACACCGAATTTGTAGGTTGGGATATCAATCAAGATGGAACCGTGGATGTTACGGATCCAAACTTCACCTTTAAGATGCCGAATGCAGATTCTGTTATCTCTGCTATTTATACACCAATTGAAGTAGATCCAGATAATGTAATTGTGGATGATGAAAGTTTCAATCTGGTTGTAGAAGATGGAACTGGTGATGGAGATTATCCTACTGGTACTCAAGTAGACGTAAGCTTTACAGGCCCAGCACCAAGTGGACAAGAATTCGCAGGATGGGATGTAGATGGTGATGGAACCATTGATGTAACCCTAGAAGATTTCACATTCACTATGCCAGGGGAAGATACTGTGATTTCTCCAATCTATAGAGACATTACGAATAACTTAACCGTCGAAGATGGAGATGGTGATGGCGATTATACTCCAGGAACAGATGTAGATGTAAGCTTTACAGGCCCTGAACCAGATGGTCAGGAGTTTGAAGGTTGGGATACAGATGGAGATGGTAATGTGGATGTAACAGAGAAAGACTTTACCTTTACGATGCCAGAAGAAGACACAACCATTCGACCAGTTTATGTTGATATACCAGAAGTTGAGGAAGAAAGTATCATCGTAAAGGTTGGAGATGACATCTTAGATGAGAGCGACTATACCGTAGAGGATGATGGCGAAATTACAATTAATCCAGACTATTATGCCAATTTACCTGATGGAGAATATATCATTAGTGTGGACAAAGGAGATGGTGCAGAGGAAACTGTAATTGTAGTAGAAAATGGTGTGCCGACTGGAAGCATGAGTGCTGGTGCATGGAGTTTATTTGATTTAATTATGACAATTGCAGCAGTGGTATTAGCATTAGGATATCTAATGTTAAGTGGTAGAAGAAGTGATAAAGAAGAAGACATAGAAGAGAAAAATGATGAGGACAGAAGGTCTTCTAAAGGAAGAATGCTTGCAAATCTTGTATTAACTCTACTAGGAGTTTTCAATGTAGTATTGATCTTTATTACACAAGATTTCACATTGCCTATGGGTATTTTCGACATGTATAGTATTATCTTTGCTATCGTAGTTATCATTCAATTAGCAATTATCGTTTTATTTAAAAAGCGTGAAAACGAAGATAACGAAGTACAAAGTACAAATTAAGCGATGAAATATATTAGTTTATATTCTCATAGCTAACATAAGAAACACCCTATATCAATTCAGATCAATACATGATTTGTTTGATATAGGGTGTTTTATTGTGAGAGCTATTCTAGAATTTATAACGTATCAAGGAGTATGTTAAACAAGTTATGAGTGATGCTATAGGTAGGTATTACCATTACTGACACAAAGTTTCTGCTAGTTCTTCTAAGGCTACTACATTATCTTGCGTGGCTGCAGACTTGATTGAGATAACATTCTCGTAGAAATAAGTATTTTTAAGAGTTGATAATTTTTCCTTGATGTGTTTATTACACATGCTAGCCCAAGTACCGTTGTCAATGGTAGCGATACTTCTGTTTTGGATATTGTGGGCTTTGAATTCGGTTAAGAATAAATCCATATAAGGGAAGAGCTCTCCATTGTAGGTAGGGGATGCTAGTACAATGTTTTTGTATCTAAAGCAGTCACTGATTAGATAGGAAAAGTGAGTGGAAGATACATTGTGAATCGCGATATGCTTCATTCCCTTTTCCGATAACTTTCGAGCCAGAAGGTCTATCGCCTGTTCTGTATTGCCATAGATCGAGGCGTAGATAATGACAACTCCTTCGTCTTCAGGAGTATAGCTAGCCCACGTTGCATATTGATCAATATAGAGATTTAAATCCTTACGTATGATTGGGCCATGTAAAGGACAGATCATTTGAATATCTAAATTACTTGCCTTTTTCAGTAGGTTATTTACTTGAACACCATATTTTCCAACAATATTGGTATAATAACGCCTTGCTTCATCCAAATATTCTTGTTTGAAATCGTACTGATCTGCATAGAGATGTCCTTGAAGCGCACCAAAAGTACCAAAAGCATCAGCAGAAAACAAGGTTTTAGCGGTGCTATCATAAGTTACCATAACTTCTGGCCAGTGAATCATAGGGGCAAAATAAAAGCTTAAATTGTGAGTACCTGTGGATAAGGTATCTCCTTCTTTTACGATATACTTACGATGGCTTATATCGAGTTGAAAGAACTGCTCTATCATTTGAAAGGTCTTAACATTGCCAACAATTTGCATTTCAGGATATTTTTGAATCAAACTGGGAATACAACTACAATGGTCGGGCTCCATATGATTAACAATCAAATAATCTAAAGTTCTAGATTTTAGTACCGCACTTAGGTTATTTAGAAATTCTTTCTCAGTTATCTTATCTACGGTGTCTAATAGTACTGTTTTTTCATCCATTAATAAATAGGAATTGTAAGAAATCCCCTTTTCTACAGGATACAAATTTTCAAATTGAAATCCAGTTCTTTGATTCGTTCCAATATAATAAAGATCTGGTTTGATTTGGGTAAATTGATACATAGTTCCTCCTTGTTTAATTTATATAGTTTAAAATTTCACTTGGTTTATCTATCAGTATATCAGCTTTTGCCGCTTTTAATTCCTCTTTACCTCGAAATCCGTAACAACAGCCTATGGTACGAAGGTTTGCGTTTTGCCCTGTTAGGATATCTACATTGCTATCCCCTACAAAAATAGCTTCGGAAGGAGAAATTCCTAATTCATCTAAAATGCGAAGGACTTTCACTGGATCAGGCTTAGCAGGAATGCCATCACTTTGTCCTTCAATGGCAAAGAAACGGATATGTGGGAAGTAGTGTTTTACCGTTTTTACAGTGGAGGCATGGGGCTTATTGCTCACCACACTGATTGCAATTCCCTTTTCTTGACAAGCTTCTAATACTTCTAAAATTCCTTGGTAAGGAGCGGTCAATTCCGTGCTATGCTCATCATAGTATGCAAGGTATTCTGTTAATAATAAATCTACCATGTGAGTATTTCCAAGTTGAGAAGCTCTTTCAATGAGCACCCGTGCTCCATTTCCAATAAATTGCTTATAACTTTCATAATCATGGGTAGTTAATCCATGCTTTGCTAAAATAGTATTTGTTGAAGCAACAATATCTGCCAGTGTATCTAATAGAGTTCCATCCAAATCATAAAAAATTGCTTTTATCATAAGATATCCTTTCGAACTTGCGTATTTGAAATATGTAGGATGTTCGTACTTATTTCTTAGTAATATTATAGTATTATTTATAGAGTTTTTCAATTAAAGATTAGCAAAAAGAATGGAATTGTGTTAGAATAGTGATAATATAAATGAACTCTCGCATATTTGCCAGAAATAATTGAGTGTTCATAAAACAAAAGTGGGAGCAGATCCCTAATGAAAATTTGGAGGGTACTATGAAACAAATTAAAATTGGAAATAGTGAATTAATTGCACCAGCAATTGGTGTAGGATGTATGCGATTATTAGACTTAAATCTTGCTGAAACAGATAAATTTGTAAAAGAATCCATGGAAATGGGTTTAAATTTCTTTGAACATGCTGATATCTATGGTGGGAATCAGTGCGAAACACAATTTGGTACTGTCTTAGAGAAGAATTCATCCCTTAGAGACAAGATGATGATTCAATCGAAATGTGGAATTGTACCAGGGAAAATGTTTGACTTTTCAAGAGAACATATTATTCGCTCTACCGAAGGGATTTTAAAGAGACTACAGACGGATTATTTAGATTTGTTAGTGTTACATAGACCAGATGCACTAGTGGAGCCAGAAGAAGTGGCAGAAGCCTTTGATTATCTACAAGGGAAGGGAATGGTTCGAAACTTCGGAGTTTCCAATCATAAACCGATGCAAATAGAGCTGTTAAAGAAAACAGTAAGACAACCACTATTAGTAAATCAATTACAATTTAGCATTCCAGCTTCTACTATGATTTCAGCAGGATTAGAAGCAAATATGCCAACACCAGGAGCGGTAGATCGAGATGGAGAAGTATTAGATTACTGCCGATTACATGATGTTACTATTCAAGCCTGGTCACCATTTCAAATTCCAGGATGGAAAGGTGTGTTTATTGGAAGCGAGGAATACAGTGAATTAAATACTAAATTAGATGAATTAGCAGAGAAGTATGGCGTAAGCAATACAGCAATTGCTACTGCTTGGATTTTGAGACATCCAGCCAATATTCAAGTGATTTCAGGAACAATGAAAACAACAAGACTACAGGAGATGGCAAGTGCATGCGATGTAAACTTGACAAGAGAAGAATGGTATGGTGTTTATATGGCAGCGGGAAATATCTTACCATAGGGGATAGAAGTGCTACTTGAAAAAGAAACTTGAAAAGGGAACTGGAGAAAGAAAATGAATATGTTGGCAGAAATCGATAGTAATCCAGTGATTGCAGCAGTCAAAGATATGGATGGATTGAAGCTTAGTTGCAAGAAAGAAGAGATAAAAGTTGTATTTGTACTTTTTGGCGACATCTGTAATATTGCTAAAATTGTAAGCTATATCAAGAAACACGAGAAGATTGCAATTGTACATGTAGATTTGATTGCTGGACTTGGAAATAAAGAGGTTATTATTGATTTTATCAAAGAAAGCACTAAGGCAGATGGAATTATTTCTACCAAACCAAGTATGATAAAAAGAGCTAAGAGCCAAGGGCTTTATACTATTTTACGTTTTTTTGTATTAGATTCCTTATCTTATGAAAACATCAAAAAGTTAGAAGAAACAGCTCAGCCAGATGCCATCGAAATATTACCAGGCTTAATGCCTAAAATTATTAAAAAAGTAAAGCAAAGTGTGAAGATTCCTGTTATTGTAGGAGGATTGATTTCTGAAAAAGAAGATGTGATTGCTGCTTTAGATGCTGGAGCGATTGCCATATCTTCGACGAATAGGAATGTTTGGAATTTGTAGAAATGAGGGGGCATGAAATCATATGTAATGGCGCTAGATGCTGGAACTACAAGCAATCGATGTATATTATTTGATAAAGATGCCAGTATTTGTAGTGTGTCACAAAAGGAATTTACACAGATTTTTCCGAATCCTGGCTGGGTTGAGCATGATGCAAATGAAATATGGTTTACACAATTAGGTGTGATAACAGAAGCAATGTCAAAGATTGGAGCCTTTGCAGAAGATATTGCAGCTATTGGAATTACAAATCAAAGGGAAACAACCATAGTTTGGGATAAAAACACAGGAGAACCAGTCTACCATGCGATTGTATGGCAATGTAGAAGGACTTCTGAATACTGTGATTATTTAAAGAAATGTGGACTTTCTGATAAAATCAGGGAGAAAACAGGTTTGGTGCTAGATGCTTATTTTTCTGCAACCAAAATCAAATGGATATTAGATCATGTAGAAGGTGCAAGGGAACGTGCCCAGAAAGGTGATTTATTATTTGGAACCGTAGATACATGGCTGATCTGGAAATATACGAGAGGAGCGGTACATGTTACGGATTATTCCAATGCATCACGTACTATGCTATACAATATCCATAAACTAGAGTGGGATGAGGAGATTCTAGATCTCTTTCAAATACCAAAAACAATGTTACCCAAAGTGGAATCGTCTAGTCAAATTTATGGATACACGGATCCTGGTTTTCATGGAAAGCCAATCCCAATTAGTGGGGTGGCAGGAGATCAACAAGCTGCCTTGTTTGGGCAACATTGTTTTCAGAAGGGGGAAGCCAAATGTACCTATGGGACAGGTTGCTTTCTGTTAATGAATACAGGAAATCAGCCAGTTACTTCTCATAATGGTTTGATTACTACGATTGCCTGGGGACTAGATGCTAAGGTAGAATATGCGTTAGAAGGATCTATCTTTGTAGGTGGTGCAGCCATTCAATGGCTACGTGATGAAATGGGACTTATTAAAACAGCAGAAGAATCAGAAGAAATGGCGATGAAAGTATCCGATACTGCAGGATGTTATGTGATTCCAGCATTTACGGGTATTGGAGCGCCTCATTGGGATCAATACGCAAGAGGAACCATTGTAGGAATTACAAGAGGTGTTAATCGATATCATATGGTAAGGGCAACCCTAGATGCCATTGCATATCAAGTGAATGAAGTATTAGAAGCAATGTATGTGGATTCTAAGATAGAACTAAGTATGCTTCAAGTGGATGGAGGAGCTAGTGCTAATAATTATTTAATGCAATGTCAAGCAGATCTTACCAATGTTTCTGTGAATCGCCCTAATTGTATTGAAACTACAGCATTAGGAGCAGCTTGTCTAGCTGGTTTAGCAGTGGGTTTTTATGAAAGCAAAGAAGCTATTTTGAAGCAACAAAGAGGTAAAAGAAGTTTTGAACCTAGCATTACACAAGAGGAAAGAGAAAAGAGAATTCTAGGCTGGAAGAAAGCAGTTCCATATTCCTATGCTTGGGCAAAGCAAGATTAGTTCTTGACAATGTTTCTGATAAAGTGTATAAAGGTTATATAGTAATGAAATAAATGCGCAAGAGAAGAGAGCGAAGCAAATGAGTAGGAATCCTACTTTATTTACTTCGCTCTTTTTGTGCTTACTAGGAGGGAAAGATGTTTGACGTTATTATTATTGGAGCAGGAGTGATAGGTTCTGCCTGTGCGAGGGAATTATCAAGGTATCAGTTACATATAGCTGTGATGGAAAAAGAAGAGGACGTATGTAGTCAAACGTCAAAAGCTAATAGTGGAATTGTTCATGCAGGCTATGATGCTAAAGAGGGAAGTTTAATGGCTAAACTCAATGTGGAAGGCAACAAGCTGATGGGAGACTTATCGAAAGCACTTGATTTTTCTTTTGAGCGTAGAGGATCTTTTGTTGTTTGCACAGAAAAAGAGAAGGTTCAGGATTTAGCGGTTCTATTAGAAAGAGGGAAAAAGAATGGTGTAGAAGGCCTTGAAATCATAACAGATCGAAACAAAATCTTTGAGATGGAGCCTAATATTACCGAAGAAGTTTGTGCTGTATTATATGCACCTAGTGCAGGCATTGTATGTCCTTTTGGTTTGAATATTGCCTTGGCAGAAAATGCAAATGAAAATGGGGTGTCTTTTTATTTCCAAACCCAAGTCCTACAGATAGAAAAGAAGGAAGGATTTTTTTTGATACATACCAATAAAGGAATATGGGAGAGCAAATGTATTGTCAATGCGGCAGGAGTGTATGCTGATATCTTTCACAATATGGTGAGCGAAAATAAGATAGAGATTGTACCAAGAAGAGGTGAGTATTATTTATTAGATAAAAATGTTGGAACTCATGTGAGCAGAACTATTTTTGCGCTGCCAGGAAAGTTAGGGAAGGGGATTTTAGTGACTCCTACCGTACATGGAAATATATTAGTTGGACCAACAGCAGAAGATATTGAGAATAAAGAAGATGTGGCAACTACATTTGAGAAATTAGAAGAAATCAAGAGTAAGGCGAATATGCATGTAAAAGGCCTCAATGTAAGGGAAGTGATCACATCCTTCTCAGGCCTTCGTGCTCATGAAAACGGGCATGAATTTATAGTGGAAGAAGTAGCTGATGCAAGAGGTTTTATAGATTGTGCAGGCATGGAATCACCAGGTTTAACCAGTGCTCCTGCCGTTGGGAAAATGGTAGAGAGTATTGTGGTAAGAATGTTAAAACCGGTAGAGAAGAAATATTTCAAAGAAACCAGAAAGGGAATGATAAACCCGAGTTTACTGTCGATGGAAGAGAGAAACCAGTTAATCAAGGAGAATCCTTCTTATGGAACTATTGTATGTAGATGTGAAATGATTTCTGAGGGTGAGATTTTAGATGCAATTAAAAGGCCTCTAGGAGCACAGTCTTTGGATGGAATCAAGCGCAGAGCAAGAGCTGGCGCAGGAAGATGTCAGGGTGGTTTTTGCAGTCCTAAGGTGATGGAGTTAGTACAAAAAACTAAGGGGATTAGAATAGAAGAAGTACGAAAAAGCAATAGGGGTTCCGAATATATCAAAGAGTAGATGCTTCAAAATGGAGGGAAAGATGAAACAGTACGATATCGTCATAATAGGAGGGGGGCCAGCAGGTTTAGCTGCGGCTATTTCTGCAAGGGAACAAGGAGTACATAGTATTTTAATCATAGAAAGAGACCATTATCTAGGTGGAATACTGAATCAATGTATTCATAATGGTTTTGGACTGCATACATTTAAAGAAGAGTTAACAGGACCAGAATATGCTGCCAGATATATAGAAAAGATAAAGGATATGGGAATTCCCTACTTGTGTAATACCATGGTTCTTCATATGAATGAGGAGAAAATAATAACAGCAATGAATGCTAGTGAAGGTATGTTTGAAATACAAGCAAAAGCAATTGTTTTAGCTATGGGATGTAGAGAACGAGCGAGAGGAGCTCTCAATATTCCTGGTTTTCGTCCAGCTGGTGTTTATAGTGCTGGTACAGCACAGCGCTTCGTAAATATGGAAGGATTTATGCCAGGAAAACGAGTTGTGATTTTAGGATCTGGTGATATCGGTTTGATTATGGCAAGGAGAATGACATTAGAAGGAGCTAAGGTGGAATTAGTGGCAGAGCTTATGCCCTATTCAGGCGGCTTGAAAAGGAATATAGTGCAGTGCTTAGATGACTTTAATATTCCACTGAAACTAAGTCATACCGTAGTTCATATTGGGGGAAAAGAGAGAGTGGAAAGTGTGACCATAGCTAAGGTTGACGATAGATTAAAGCCGATACCAGGAACAGAAGAAGTGATTCCATGCGATACACTCTTATTATCCGTAGGTTTAGTACCAGAGAATGAACTATCAAGAGAAATGGGTCTTGAAATGAATGGGATTAGTGCTGGTCCTGTGGTAAATGAATCCTTAGAAACTTCTATTTCAGGGGTGTTTGCCTGTGGAAATGTACTGCATGTACATGATTTGGTAGATCATGTGTCTAGTGAAGCAAGTTTGGCAGGTAAGAAGGCAGCAGAGTATTTAAGCAAGAAAAGAATTATAGAAATAGGGAAAGAAATTGAAATAGTAGCAGGGGAAGGAGTGCGATATACAGTTCCAAATAGGATTGGAACCGCTAGAATGGAAGCAAAACAAGTATTTCGGTTTCGTGTGGATAGGGTATATAAGAATTGCTATGTAAGTGTATATTTTGGTCAAGAGAGAGTGCAGCAGAGTAAACGGTTAATTATGGCACCTGGAGAAATGGAAGAAATTTCTATCAAATGCGAGTTGCTTCAAAGTAATCAAAATATCGATAAGATTAGCATAAAAATAGAGGAGGTGTCATAATGACAAAGAAAGAATTGGTTTGTATACAATGTCCTCTAGGTTGTTTGCTTGAAGTGGAAATGAAGGGGGATGAGGTGTTAAGTGTTACAGGAAACACTTGTAAAAGAGGTGAAATCTACGGGAAAAAGGAAGTAGTGAATCCAACAAGAACAGTTTGTTCTAGTATTAGAGTAAGTGGGGGAAGTGAGCCAAGAGTATCTGTTAAAACATCGAAGGATATACCTAAAGATATGATATTTCCATGTATGGAAGTGATTCGCTCTTTGCATATAAAGGCTCCTGTTTACATTGGGCAAGTGGTGGTTCATCAAGTATGTGGAAGCGATGCTGATATCGTAATTACAAGAAATGTAGAATAGACAACTTTACAAAGAAACGAACATATGTTATGATGAGAATAGAACATGTGTTCGTTTTTGTGTGAGGTGTATTATGAATAATATCATGGATAGAAGTAATTTATCTCTTATGGAGAAATTGTCAATTTTATCAGATGCTGCAAAGTATGACGTAGCGTGTACTTCTAGTGGTGTGGATAGAAAAGGATCTGGTAAGGGAATGGGGAATAGTGTAGCTGCTGGAATTTGTCACAGCTTTAGTAGTGATGGGAGATGTATTTCTTTATTGAAGATTTTGATGACAAACGAGTGCATTTTTGACTGTAAATACTGTTTGAATCGTAGATCTAATGACATAGAGAGAGCTAGTTTTACTCCAGAGGAAATTTGTGATTTGACTTTACAATTCTACAGAAGAAACTATATTGAAGGATTGTTTTTGAGTTCAGGGATTATCGGAAATCCGAATATTACAATGGAGTTAATGTATCAGACCTTATATTTACTTCGTAATAAATATCATTTCCAAGGATATATTCATGTCAAGGCAATACCAGGGGCAGATGAAAGTTTAGTGCAAATGATTGGCTATTTAGCAGATAGAATGAGCGTGAATCTTGAGTTTCCTACCGCGGATGGATTGAAGCAATTAGCACACAACAAGAATCGAAATAGCATCTTAAAGCCTATGAGGCAGATTCAACAATCTATCCATGCAAGTAAGCATGATATTGTGCGTTACCAACATGCACCGAAATTCGTATCAGGTGGTCAATCGACACAAATGATTATTGGTGCTACCCCTGAGAATGACTATCAAATTATGTCAGTAGCAGAGAATTTGTACCAGAAATTTGAACTAAAGAGAGTATTTTATTCTGCCTATGTGCAGGTCAATGAAGATAAGGATTTGCCTGCCTTACCAGGAGGGCCTCCATTGCTTCGAGAACATCGTTTATATCAGGCTGATTGGTTATTGCGCTTCTATGGATTCAAGGCAGATGAATTATTAAATGAAAGGCGCCCCTATTTTAATGTATTGTTGGATCCTAAGGAAGATTGGGCAGTAAGGAATCTAGAATATTTTCCTGTGGAAGTCAACAAAGCTTCTTATGACTTGCTTTTAAGGGTACCAGGGATTGGAGTAAATGGTGCTAGAAGAATTTGTGCTGCAAGAAGACAGGGGAATCTTGATTTTCAAGCACTCAATAAAATGGGGATTGTTTTGAAACGAGCGATGTATTTTATTACTTGCAGTCATAGGATGATGTATGATACAAAGATAGAGGAAGATTATATTGTTCGTAATTTGACTGCCCATAGGAATCGTTCTGTGACACACATTGAGAATGCTAGTTATCAACAGTTATCTTTGTTTGACGATCATAGATTTCAGCTCCCTCCAGATCCAATGGAGCAGGCAGCAATTAGAATTGGACAGATATAGGAGAATAGAATGGAGCAGATTATATATCGTTGCGAAGATCGGATAGAAAGTATATTTACTGCGATTTATTTATGCTATGAACAGAAAAGGAATCATCAAAGTACTTATATTACAACAACAGATGAAATGTTTTTATTTGCAGAGGAAATCCTAGTGGAGGTAAGTCATGAGAAATTTGTAAAGGTTGCTAGGAGTCTTAGAACGCAATTCGGAGAAGAGGATTATCGTAGCATTTGCTATGCACTGACTTCTGCTAATGAGAAGAAGGCACAGGCAGTATATCAAACAATTGTATATGGGCTATCCCATCAAGTGGGAAGAGGACACTTATTTGATTATTTGGCAGATACCTGGATCAATACTGCATTTAAATTAGCTAGGGCTGCTAAGAGAGAACAGATGCATTTGCTGGGGTTTTTACGTTTTACAGCGTTAGAGTCTAATGTATTATTTGGTAGCATAACTCCTAAGAATAATATAGTAGCCTTTATGATGCCACACTTTGAAAATCGCTTTCCAGAAGAGAATTTTATGATTTATGATGAGCTACGTGATATACTTGGAGTACATCCAAAGGGAAAGGAATTCTATTTGATTACAGACACACTTATGATAGAGCAAATTCTAAAGGAAGTAGATGCTGATCGTAAAGGCGCTTGCCAATATGAGGATTTATTTAAAGAATTTGTATCTTCTGTGGCAATTAAAGAGAGAGAGAATTTTTCCTTACAAAGAAGTATGCTACCACTAAGGTTTCGTAGTCATATGACAGAATTTCAGGAGAGATAGGAGATAAAGTATTGAAGCAAGAGCATCAGATAGGAACACTATCGGAGAAGAATGTACATGCTAGCTTGAAGAAAATAATAGAACCTGATGAAAGTAAGCATGAGATTAAGGTAGGGAAATTTCATGCAGATATATTGAATGAATCAGGAATTATTGAGATACAAACTAGAAATTTTAATTTACTGAGAAAGAAGTTGGATTTCTATCTAGAACATGAGGTGGTTACCATCGTTCACCCTATGCCTAGGCAGAAGTGGTTAGTTTGGATTGATACACAGACAGGTGAAATTTCACAAAAGCGCAAGAGTCCCAAATTAGGATCTGTTCAAGATGCCTTTGTAGAATTATATAGAATCAAACAGTATTTAGATCATCCGAATCTACGGATTCAGCTTTTTTTGATTGATATGGTGGAGTATCGAAACTTAGATGGCTATAGTAGGGACAAGAAGAAAGGTTCTACTAGGAATGAGAGAAGTATTGAAGAGATTGTAGATGTAATTTGCATAAATTCAATCAGCGATTTTCAGAACATGATGCCATTAGGCTTAGGGGAGAGATTTACGAGTAAGGATTATGGGAAGCTAGCAAAGCGCAATACTCGAGTGACTGGTTTTGCCATTAATGTACTTAATTATTTAGGCATGATAAGAGCAGTAGGAAAAGAGGGGCGCTTTATTCTCTATGAGAAAAATCTCTAAATAAGAATATTGTCAATTTTTCGTACATGTGCTACAATTCATATATAAAGGTAGGATTTTGATATGAATTATGATTCGATTGATGTTACAGGATGCCGTGTTTTGATTACACTGACGGGAGAAAGTGAGTCCTATGAAAGTGTTGTGTTAGAGGATGATAAAAAGGCAAGGCGAATAAAGGTGCGCGCTCCATTCCATATGAAGGAGGCGTTTTTTTCACATGCAGATGTTTTAATTTATATTGGGAATCAGCCGATTAAGTGTGCAGGGACATTTCGTCAAACCGTAGATCGCGAAGGCTTAGAGATAGCGATTTATAATACTAGTACAAAGGAAGATAGAAGATTTCCACGCTATGCTTTATCCATTGATGGTAGTGTAGATGCTTTAATGTTTGGGGATCAGATAGTAGATCTACGAAAGCTTATAGCAGTAGTAGCAGTCAATATCTCTAGTTCAGGAGTTTTGGTTCGAGCAGGAGCGAATACCTTTACTAAGGGGATGATGTTTCGCCTGCGAATTGAATCACTTAATACTAAGATGTTGATGGCATGTGTGGTAGTGAGGATTGATTATATAGATTATAACCAAAGTAATTATGCGTGTGAATTCATGTTATTACCAGAGGAGCAAGAATAAATGGATGATGATAAAGTACTGATTGCATTAGAATACCTCAAGGAAGGTATCGAGGTACCGGATGATGTCTATAATTTTAATGGAAAAGTAAAGTTGTTAGAAGCAGGAATGATTTTAACTGGAAATCATATTCAGAGAATCAAGAAATATAACAATGGAAAACACAATATAGTAGTGGGTAAGAAGACATTTGATATATTCTTTGATGGCATAGAAGAGTTAAGTAATTTTCAAGACGAATCCATAGAAGCTAAATTAAAGTATGAAATGTTAGCAACTGGTGTGGATTCTATGATTGAACAAGTGATGAAAGATGGAGAAGTAGAACATGAAGTAGCACAGGATATTACACAACAATTACTACAAAGTATGGCATCTAGTGATGTAGGTGATATTTTGCAATTGGTGAATACGCCAAGGCCTATGGATGAAGATTTACAGTCACATTGTTTGAATGTTAGTATTATTAGTGGTTTGATTGGTGAATGGCTAGGCATGGGATCAGAGGAGATTGAAATTCTTTCTATGGCTGGCTTGGTTCATGATGTTGGGAAAACTAAGATACCAATAGAAATATTAAATGCTCCTCGTAAGTTAACCGAGGAAGAATTCTCGACCATGAAGAAGCATACCAATTACTCCTTTGAATTATTATCAGAAAAGAACGAGTTTGCAAGTGAAGTTATTTTAGCAGCAAGGCACCACCATGAGAATATCAATGGAGGCGGATATCCAGATAATTTGGCAGGAAATGAAATTCCGTTTGAAGCAAGAATTGTTGCGGTTGCGGATGTATACGATGCAATGGTAGCAAAGAGAAGTTACAAGGAGGCCAATAATCCTTTTAAGATTATTGAACGATTTGAAGAAAAGCATTTTGTACAATTAGATCCAGAGATATTAGAAGTCTTTATTCGAAATATGCCGTTACAATATATCGGTAAGGAAGTGCTATTAAGTGATGGAACAGTTGGTGTGATTAAGCATGTGATTCCGAATGATGTTGCGTATCCAATTGTAGATGTAGATGGTGTGATTAAGCAAGTAACAGATGAGTGCAATTGTGTTCATATTATTTCGAGAGATGGACCAAGCCATTAATTAAGTGGGTTATCATAGATTGGTAACCCATTATTTTTTTGCTTATTTTAATGAAAAAAATAAGCAAGAATGATTGACAGCTTATATGTCCCATGCTATATTGTATAAATACAAGTAAAGTAGTAGGGATTCAAATGGTAGGAATTCCATTTGGGATGGAGGTTCAGAATATGAAGATGTCGACAAAAGGGAAGTATGGACTTAAAGCACTCATTGATTTGGCACAACATAGTGAGAACGGTCCAGTATCTATCACTAGTATTGCACAGCGACAGGGAATCTCAGAGAGATACTTAGAACAACTGATGTCAAAATTAAAAAAAGTTGATATAGTCACGAGTATTCGAGGAGCCAATGGTGGTTATACTTTAAATAAAGATGCGACAGAGATATCAGTAGGTGATATCTTACGAGCATTAGAAGGAAATATAGAGCCAGTAGAATGTTTAGGAATTCAATCTAAGGATGGATGCCAATCTGCTTGTTCTTGTGTATCAAAAATAGTATGGAAACGAATTAATGATAGTGTAAAAGAAACCGTGGATGCTATTTTTTTGAGTGAGCTAGTGGATGAAGGAAAGAAAATGAATCATACGATAGAACAATTACGATGTAATTAGTCGGGGAGGAAGGGTGAA
This sequence comes from uncultured Lachnospiraceae bacterium, assembly GCA_964369945.1. Lineage (GTDB taxonomy): Bacteria > Bacillota > Clostridia > Lachnospirales > Lachnospiraceae > RGIG6307. The sequence goes on along the minus strand of CAYJHO010000004.1, from coordinate 50,590 downwards.
AAATAAATTTGATAATCTGATTTTTCACCCCCGTGTTTGTGCCGATGCGTCACAAACACCATGATCACAAGCTGAATTTTGGATTCAGCTTGTGTACCGACACAAAAAGCATCGGTATGGAGGAAAAGATGAAGAAATTAATTTATTTAGATAATGCAGCAACTACAAAGACCTCTCGTACCGTGGTGGATGCCATGTTACCATATTTTACAGAGGATTATGCAAATGCTTCAGGAGTATACAGTTTTGCATCCAAAGCAGGACAAGCTGTAATCGAACAAAGAGATATCATTGCGAAAGCAATAGGAGCAAAAGGTGATGAAATTTATTTTACAGCAGGTGGCACGGAATCAGATAACTGGGCTATTAAATCAACCGTGGAAGCTTATAAGAATAAAGGGAATCATATTATAACTTCGAAGGTGGAACATCATGCTGTATTGCATAGTTGTGAGTATTTAGAGCGACAAGGAGTAGAGGTAACTTACCTTGATGTGGATGAAGATGGTAAGATACGATTAGATGACTTAAAGGCAGCGATTAGACCCACTACCATCTTGATTAGTATCATGTATGCTAATAATGAAATTGGAACTATTCAGCCGATTAAAGAAATTGGTGCCATTGCAAAAGAACATGGAATTCTATTCCATACAGATGCAGTACAAGCTTTTGGTCATATTCCAATTGTGGTTGACGATTGTAATATCGACATGCTGAGTGCTAGTGGACACAAAATCAACGGACCAAAGGGAATTGGCTTTTTGTATATTCGTAAAGGAATCAAAAATCGTTCTTTCGTACATGGTGGAGCCCAAGAGAGAAAACGTCGTGCAGGTACTCTTAATGTACCAGGAATTGTTGGTTTTGGAAAAGCAGTAGAAGAAGCCATGGAAACCATGGAAATAAGAATGGAAAAGGAAGCAAGCCTTCGTGATTATCTTACAAAACGTTTACTAGAGGAAGTTCCTTATGTGAGATTAAATGGTCACAAAACAGACCGATTGCCTAATAATACAAATATTAGTTTTCGCTTTGTAGAGGGAGAAGCTTTATTAATTAGCTTGGACTTTGAAGGGATTTGTGCATCTAGTGGATCGGCTTGTACCTCAGGTTCTCTTGATCCTTCCCATGTTTTATTGGCGATTGGATTAAGCCATGAGATTGCTCATGGATCTCTTAGAATGACAGTGAGTGAAGAGAATACCATAGAAGAGATGGATGCAACGGTAGATGCTGTGAAAAAGGTTATCACAAATCTTAGAAGGATGTCCCCTTTATACGAAGATTTTTTAGCAAAGCAAAGTAAGTAACGAAAGGTAGGTTGAATAGATGTATACAGAGAAAGTAATGGATCATTTTCAAAATCCTAGAAATGTGGGAGAATTAGAAAATGCTAGTGGAGTAGGAACAGTAGGTAATGCAAAGTGTGGAGATATCATGCGTATGTATTTAGATATTGATGATAATCTAGTAATCAGGGATTGTAAATTTAAAACATTTGGTTGCGGTGCTGCAGTAGCAACTAGTAGTATGGCAACAGAACTTGTAATTGGAAAAACAGTAGAAGAAGCATTGAGAGTAACCAATAAGGCAGTATTAGAAGCCTTAGATGGTTTACCAGCAAATAAGGTGCACTGTTCGCTATTAGCTGAAGAATCTATTCAAGCAGCACTCTGGGATTATGCAGAAAAGAATGGCCTAAAGTTTGAAGGCTTATCAAAGCCAAAATCTGACATTCATGAGGATGAAGAAGAACACGAAGAAGAATATTAAGAATAAGTATAAAAATAGCTGTCATACGGATTAATCGCATGACAGCTATTTTTGTACCCATAATTTCTTATGGAGTAGTTGGTGGTACAACGGTTGGTGGTATTCCTGTATGCCAATAATGTTCAGACATATACTCGAATGTATGATGACATTCGGTAGCAGTAGAATTTGCATTTGGGTTAACTTCAATAACAGATCCGTCTGGCTGTTGAACAATGGAAATGGATCCTTCCCAGAGGCTCTCGTGTTCAATTGGATTACGAGTTAGAACTCCTGTAATTTGATCTGGACAATATGGTGTAGCAGGAACATTGTCATCAGAGCAAATGATTCCAGAAAAGTGAACATCACAGCTTGTAGTTGGTACCGTACCTTTTGCAAAGTACTCCGTGTAAACATCGGTACAAACACCAGCAATTGGTAATTTACCTGATTGCCTACATACTTGAGCAGTTACTACAGAATCTGGTTTAGAATCAAAACCAGCACTTTCTAAATCAACATGAACTGCTTCCATGACTTCGCGCCATAAATTAGTATGAAGTCTTCCATTATCTCCTGTAAGGGAAGCAGTATTATTGTCATATCCTACCCATACAGAAGCTGTGTAGTATGGGGTATAGCCTGCAAACCATAAATCATAAGTATCAGAAGTGGTTCCTGTTTTACCAGCCACATCCATACTGCTAAAGTTTGCGCGTGTTCCTGTTCCAGAAGTAACAACATCTTCCATGGAATCTGTTAGAAGCCAAGCAGTGGATTCTTGCAGTACCCTTTTTGTATCTGGAGAAGTATTGTCTAAGAGAATATTACCATCTCTATCTAATACAAGTGTGTATAAGGTTGGTTCTGTATAAACACCATCATTGGCTATACTAGCATATGCAGCGGTTAATTCTAAGTTAGATACTCCGTAAGTAATACCACCAAGAGCTAAGGGTTGTTGAACATCATTGTTTCCATTAGCATCTAAGCCATTTAGCAGAGAGGTAAAACCAAAGTTTAACAAGTAATCCATACCCACTTGTGGGGTGATAACAGTTAAAGCTTTTACGGTAACAGTATTATTAGATGATGTAATAGCTTTTCTATAATTTGTTAAACCATGGTGGATTCGGTCGTGGTTTTGTACCAATTTTCGTTGTCCATTATCAAGTGCAGAATAATAAAATGGAGCATCGTTTTGTACACTTGCTAAAGTAAAAGTTCCCATATCTATAGCAGGTGCAAAGGTAGAGAGTGTTTTAAAGGTGGACCCTGGAGGACGTACCGTATCTACCGCACGATTCAGTGTTTTATTAGCAGTTTTCTCACCGCGACCCCCAGCCATAGCAACCACTTGACCAGTTTCTTGGTCTATGATAGTCATTGAGATTTGAGGTTGGGCAACGTACTGTTTATTCTCGGCTAATATAGTATCCCCTTCTTTTAATATGGAATCAAGATAGAGATCAATTGCTACTTGTCCTTCTTCTTGCGTGCTAAATACTAATTCACTTTTCTTTGTACTTTTTTTGTAGTCATCATGGTCTGACAAAAATGTCATCATCATTTCGGAGCTGAAATGTTCCACATCACCATTTTCACGAGTAATACTAACCTGATAACTTAATTCCCATTCTGCATCTGGGAAGTTTTCTTCATTTTCTAATACAGAATCCATAGCCGCTTGTACCTTAGGATCTTGAGTGGTATGGATTTCAATTCCTCCACTATATAGAAGAGAATATGCTTGGCTTTCTGAGTAACCAGCTTCGATCAAATCATCATATACCTGATCCGTAACAGCATCAACAAAAAAGGAGTTTACACCACTATCAATTTGAATTTCATTGACTGCTAAGATACGTGTGTAAGGATCATCGGCCATAGCTTCGTCATACTCTGCAACAGTAATATAACCCTCCGATAGCATAGCATCTAAAACGGCTTTGCGTCGAACTGCATTCGCTTCAGGATTATGAATTGGATTATAGCCCTCAGGGCTTTTGGTGATACCTGCAATCAGTGCACATTCGGAAAGGGTTAGCTCATCTACCGTTTTGTCGAAGTAACGAAGGGAAGCAGATTGAACTCCCAAGGTACTTTGACCTAAGTTGATGGTATTAAGATAACGAATCATAATTTCATCTTTGGTCAATTCTTCTGTTAGTTGAATCGCCAAATATTGTTCTTGTATTTTCCTATAAATAGTGTCGAAGGTAGATTCAAAGATAAAATCTTCAAATACAGTGTTTTTAATAAGTTGTTGTGTGATAGTACTTGCCCCAGAGGTAAAATCGAATCCGTTTAGAACTCCTGTTAGACCTGCACGAATAATCCCCATAATATCAATTCCATTGTGTTCATAGAAACGGCTATCTTCAATGGCTACAAAGGCATTGATCAAATCTTCAGGCACCTCTTCTAGAGTAACTGGGATACGATTGGCATTGCTGGTAACTAGTTTTGCAGTTTGATTACCTTCACTATCATAAACAAAACTGGAGTATCCAACAGGTGCGACAGAGTCGCTAGTTATATCAGGAGCAGTATCGATGGCTCCTTGGAATGCACCAATGGCAAATGCGCCAGCTGTAACGACGCCGACAACAAAGACAAAAAGTAGTACTTGTACGATGCTAATAATAAGTTTACGATACCATTTCTGTTGTTTTGAATTGATATGCGCTTGTTTGTCTCTGAGTCCTTTTTTACTGTAATTCATGAAATGACTCCTTTCTTCTAGTAATAAAAGTCATGTAATTATACCAAAGAATCGAGATGATGGAAAGCATTTTCACATAAAAAGAAAAAAGTTCATAAATTCTTAAGTACTAGACTTGACCTTATTTAGATATTTCGCTACAATTTTTATAGGTAAAATATTTTAGAAAGTAAAGGGTGGGGCATGAGTAGAATACAAAAGAATGATATTGTACAAAGTTTTAAACGTGAAGAGAATCAAGAGGGATTACAGTATCTATATCAGGTAATAGATATCGCAAATCACAGTGAAACCATGGAAGCCATGGTAGTGTATAAGGCTTTATATCCTCCATGTGAAACTTGGGTTCGTCCATATGAAATGTTTATGAGTGAAGTAGAACGGGAGAAATATCCTGACAGTAAACAAAAATATCGCTTCGAGAAAGTGGACTTAAGTGACTTGAGAAAGTTGGTTTATCCTAACAAGAGCGAATATAACTTTGAGGATTTTCTTTCCATTATTGAAATATTACGTTCTAAAGAAGGTTGTCCATGGGATAGAAAGCAAAGTTTTGAGTCTATGAAAAAATGTCTTGTTGATGAATGTCAAGAAGTGATAGAAGCAGTTGACAATCAAGATATGGAAAATTTGTGTGAAGAACTTGGGGATGTATTATTACAGGTTGTTATGAATAGCCAAATTGCAAAAGAGTCTCAGATTTTTGCAATAGAAGATGTGATTAATGGAGTATCAAAGAAATTAGTAAGAAGACATCCACATGTATTTGGTGAAGATAAGGCGGCAGATTCAGAAGAAGAAGCGCTAGAGAAATGGAAAGCGATGAAGCGAATGGAGAAACACAAAGAATGAACTTAAGTAACTCTCGGAATCTTTTCTACAAATTTCTGGAATATATCCCGAGAGTTTATCTTAGAGCGAGGGGGAACGTTTGGCATAGAATAACGTTCCCCCTTCTTTTAAGGTAAATTGATATGTTTATTTAATATTCTTCCGGATAAGAGGCATAGGAAGATGTTTAATATAGCGTAGAAGATACAACTTAAGCCCAAGACAGAAACAATCAATTCGACTTCATTTATTATAGTGCCTGTAGGTTGAAACATACCATTGGCAATAAATGTGATGAAAAAGATAATGGTTAGTAGCAGTTGTCCCCCATAATTAATTGCTAGATAGGATAGGACACAAGCTGCAATGTTTCCTCCCATTTTGTGCCCAATACATATGGCTGAATAATATTGGACTAAGCCAGTAAACGCAGAAATTAGGAAAAAGAAAATAAATAGTGGTAGTGACAATTGATCAAAAACAAGTTCAAATACAGAGGCAATTTCTAAAAAAGAATCTGTTAGAATCACGAAGCTAAATATAGAAAAACACAAAAATACAATGATTAGGACAGCACTTACGATTAATTTACTGTAGAAAAACTTTGCTGGTGTGACTGGTAAAGCTAGATGTAAATAGCCTTCACTGGAAAATAAGTAGGAATAAAAACGTATTACCGTAATGACTAACAGTGTGCAAAGAGCGATAGCAATAGCAATTAAAAAGCTGATAGTGATTCCAGTATCTATCATTTGAAAAAGCCAATTAGCAGAGCGGAAATAATGCTTTGATAAGAGGGCAACACAAAAGGCAAAAAGGATTCCAAGAAAAATAGCTCCTAGCCTAGTAGCATAATAATAAAGTTCGTATTTGATTAATTTAACTAACATGAGAACACCTCCCTAAATAATTGGTCCAAACTTTTTCCATGTTCAGCTCGGATATCATCTACATTTCCCTGTATGGTAATTTGCCCCTCTTTGATAAAAATAGCATCACTCAAAATATTCTCGATATCACTGATTAAGTGAGTGGAGAGTAAGATGCTAGCTTCTTCATTGTAGTTTTGTAATATGGTTCTAAGAATATAATCTCTAGTAGCAGGATCGACGCCTGCAATAGGTTCATCTAAAATATATACACTAGCTTTTCTACTCATGGTTAGAATAAGGGCTACCTTCTCGCAATTACCCTTAGAAAGAGTGGAAATCTTAGCCATTGGATTGATCCCTAAACTAGCTAACATTTCAAGTGCAGTTTTTTCTGAAAAATCAGGATAGAAGTCTTTGTAAACTTGGATGTAGTGGTTTACTTTTTCTCTACGATTTAGAAATTCTTTGTCTGGCAAATAGGAAACTAACTTTTTAGTTTCGATACCGATAGGTTTACCATTAACAGAGGCTGTTCCACTGCTTGTTGTGAGTAGACCTGCTAATATTTTAATGAGTGTAGTTTTCCCGCTTCCATTAGGACCTAGAAGACCTACGATTTTGCCTGATTCAATACTTACATTCAAATCAATTAAAGCCTTCTTGTTTTTGTAGGTTTTGCTTAAGTTTTGGCATTGTATTAAAGTGCTCATTTAAAATTTCTCCTTCCATTTTTGTTCGATACATGTTATTACTTGTTCTTTGTCAAAGCCCATGCTCTTCATAGTTTCAAGAAAATCATCTACGGCTTTATCTAAGCTCTCATTTGCATGCTTTTGATGAATCTGTAAATTCTCACTGACATATCGTCCATCACCTCGTTTACTATAAATAAGACCAGTATCTTCTATAGCAGAAAAAGCACGTTGCATCGTATTTGGATTGACACCAGCTTGCAGGGATAATTCTCGAACAGTAGGTAGCTTATCTCCTGGTTGATAGACACCAGATACGATTTGGTTGCTGATTATTTGCACAATTTGTTGGAAAATTGGTTGATCATCTGTAAAGTTCCAAGGCATATCATCACCTCCTGTGTATTATTGTATTAGTGATATAATACAATAATACAATTTTGATTAAAATTTGTCAAGCAATATTTTAAATTATAATTGTAAAAGTGTGCTTGACAAAACATACTATGCGTTGTATAGTATGTTGTATAAAACAGTATTGTGTTTAGGGAAGTATTGGCTAGTGTATTTTTGAATAAGCACGTTAGAATGGAGGTAAATATGGATGCAGGATTAAAACGAGGAGTTACAGAAATTTGTGTACTGAAGGCACTGAGTAGGGAAGATTCTTATGGTTATCAAATTATTAAGGACATTTCTCCTTATATAACCTTATCGGAATCAACACTATATCCGATTTTAAGGAGGTTAGAAAGTGGAGGATTGCTTGAAGTATATTCTTTAGAACACGCAGGAAGGCTTAGAAAATATTATAAGATAACACAAACAGGTTTAGCAAGAATCGAAGAATTTATTTTTCAATGGGATGATATGATAAAAGTATATAGTTATATTAAGGGAGGAATTTAGTCGTGAAAAAGCAAGAATTTTTAAATAATATTAAAAACCAATTTGTAGGGATGCATTATGATGAAATGAGTAAATTACTAGAGTTTTTTGAACAAGGCATAGAAGATAGAATGGAAGATGGAATGAGCGAAGAGGATGCTGTTGCTAGTCTAGGAGATTTAGATGAAATCAAAAGAGATTTTTATGCACAAGAAAAATTGCTTGAAGATTTAGATGAAATAGATAACCAAGAAGTGGAGGACGAGAAGGAGGAGGAACATAAATCTACAGAGCCAGAAACAATCTTTTGTAGCTTTGAAAATACCAACCAAAATATTTATGTGAAGGATAAAAATAATGCAGTAAAGGTATTAGCTTCTCCTGATGATCAAATCTATTTAGAATATACCAATACGGAGTTTCATAGCTACGAACTTAATGCAGATCATGAAATCAGAGTGGAATGTAAGAGTACTTACAGCAATGAAGAGGGTGTGTTGAACAAGATGTTTCGACTCTTTCAAAAGGGGCTTTCTTTGGAAAAGAGAAAGGATTTAATTTTAAGAGTACCAGCAAATTATGCAGGAAATCTTATTTTGGTAAGTACGAATGCTAGTATTAAGGTAGATCATGTTATTGCTCAAAATATCAGAATAAAGTCTTCTAATGCAAAAATCGAAGTTGCAAATGTAGTGGTGAATGGAAATCTTGTAGCAGATACTGCTAATGGGCATATTAAGGCGAAGGACGTTACAGTAAGCAATCGAATTGAATTTATTTCTTCTAATGCCTTACATGAAATTTTTGATACAAAGGGAGAATCCATTGTATCTACTACCAGCAATGGGATTATTATGGCAAGCAGAATTCATGCAAGTCAAAAGATTGAGTTTACCACTTCAAATGGAGCTATTACCGTAGATGAGATTGCTTGTGACGAAGATATTAGAGTAAGAACAAGCAATGGAAATATCAAAGGCAGCATTCTTGGTAGAGAAGAAGAATATAGTATATTACTAACAACAAGCAATGGCAAAAAGAGTTTAAAAAATACCACAAGAGAAACAGGAAAAAACTTAGAAGCTACTACAAGTAATGGGAACATATCCCTTGAATTTAAAAACTAGCTCTGCTATGATATAGAAAAAAGTTAGAGTGGGAAGAACATGAAAATACGTAGATTAGCAGAAGCGGAATATAAGCAAGCAACCATCATTGATAGCATAGCTTTTGAATATGCCATTGATTATGAGAAACTAATAAAAGAGCAAGACAATCCACAACAAGATAGCGTTAATGGATTTGAAACGGATTTGATAGGAGCATTTGACGAAGATAATAAGACGTTATTAGGCAAGATAAGTGCCTATCCTTATCAAGTGAATTATGATCAAAACTTAGTTATGTTACGAGGAATCGGTGGAGTAGCAACCTTGCCTCAACATCGAAAGAAAGGGATTATTCGCAAGTGCTTTTTGCATCAGTTAGAAAGGGATTATGAGAAAGGCTTTTTGTTTAGCTATCTTTATCCATTTCAGCGTTCCTTTTATCGGAATTTTGGTTATGAATCCAATAGCTTTGATCGTTTATGGAATATTGATTTCACTGCCCTTCGAAGCTTTGATACGAAAGGGCGAGTGGAGTTACTTATGCCAGAAGATAGCCATGAAGTCTTGCAAGAAGTATATGGCAAGATGTATCAAAGGTATAACCTAAGGGTTCAAAGGAAAAAAGATGATTTTGCCTATTATTATGAACGAGGAAGTTTTACCAATCGTAGGTTTGCTTATGTTTGGTACAACCAAGAAGGTGAAGCCAAGTCCTATATGATCTTTCGAAAAGAAAACATAGAAGGAAAGAATATGATGGATTGTACCCACAACTTTTGGTCTAAAAATGACTTTGTTTTTGCAGATTTAGAAGGACTAAAAGGATTGCTTGATTTTGCAAGTAGTTTTGCAGCGGACTATCAGGGGATTCGATTTGCCGTTCCAAACGACTGCCGTATCGAAGGAATACTTTATGAAGGTAATCGTGCAAAGTCAGAAGAAGTGCAATCAGGGATGGTACGAGTACTTAGAGTGGAAGATGTTTTAAGATGCAGCAAATATTTAGGAGCAGGTGAAGTTAGAATGTCTATCACAGATACTTATCTACCAGAAAACGAAGCTTGCTATTATATTAAATTTGAGAATAATCAATGCATAGAACTAAGGAAAGAAGAAGGGCTAGGTGATGTGAGTATGGATATTTCTACTTTTTCGGCTCTTATCCTTGGAACTTATCCAAGCATCAAGCAATGTTGGAAAGAGGACTTAAAACTACAGCATGAGAATCCAGATTTAGATAAAGTCTTTTATTCCAAGCCAAATAAAATGGCAAATCTCTTTTAATTTTCTATATTAAAAGGCATATGTAGAGAAGATAATAACAGTGTTAAATTGAATTCTCATAGAAGTGAATGGATAGTGTGGTAACGAAAGTTGCCGCACTATTTTTGCGTGTATTTACGTCAATAAAAGAAATTAATTTCAAAATGAATAATAAATTTGAAAAATACTTCACAAATGTTGACCTGAAAGAAATAGAGAGTATAATAAAAAATAATAGATGAACTCTCGGAATCTTTCCTACGAAATTCAAGATGAAAAAGTGGGCGACAAAGTCCACCAAGGAAAATCTAGAGCCCTAAAAGTAAGGCCTCTAGATTCCAAGAGATTATATAGTCTAGGAAGAGGAAGGAAGAGTATGGATAAAGAAAAGGTAATAGAAGCATTGGCAAAAGGCATAGTGATTTCTTGTCAAGCATTAGAAGATGAGCCACTACATTCAAGTTTTATTATGGGAAGAATGGCTCTGGCAGCACAGGAAGCAGGAGCAGTTGGAATTCGAGCAAATTCAATTGAAGATATCCAAGAAATTCAAAAGGAAGTAAAGCTTCCTATTATAGGTATTATCAAAAAGGATTATGAGAATAGCAATGTATACATTACAGCAACTACAAAGGAAGTGGAAGCGTTGTTGGAAATAGGTGTGGAAATTATTGCGATGGATGCAACGAAGCAAGAAAGACCAGAGGGAAATAGCTTGGAGGGATTGGTGCGTTTTGTGAGAGAGAAAAGTGATTCTGTTTTGTTGATGGCCGATATTAGCACTTTTGAAGAAGCTAAGAGGGCTGCTGAATTGGGCTTTGATTTCATTGGAACCACCTTGTGTGGTTATACTTCTTATACAAAAGGGCAAGAAATTCCTAATTTCAATTTGATTCAGAAGATAAAAGAAGAATTGGATGTTAAATTGATCGTAGAAGGAGGAATCTGGGAAACCAGCCAATTAGAAAAAATATTAGAATTTCACCCCTTTAGTGTTGTGATTGGTTCAGCGATAACAAGACCACAAAAAATCGCTAAGAGATTTGTGGATATTTATAAGGAGAAGGAAGGATGAAGCTGTTAGCGATTGATATTGGAGGTACCTATATAAAATATGCAGTTATGACAGAGACATTAGAGTTATTACATAAAGCGAAGATTGAGACAATAGGGAAAGAAAGTGTTTACCAAAAAATCGATCAACTAATTTATGAGTTGATTCCTATGGGGATTAAGAAAATAGGAATTGGAACTGCAGGCGTCGTAGATGTGGAACAGAAGCTTGTAGTGAAGGCGAATGAAAATATTCCTGGTTATGCAGGTACTGATTTTAAGAAACTAGAAGAAAAGTACGGAATTGAATTATGTGTCGATAATGATGTGAATGCAGTGGCAAATTACCAAATTTACAAGCTAAAGAATGAACAGTCTTACGCCATGATTTGCCTGGGAACAGGGATCGGTGGAGCCTTGATTTTCCAAGGGAAACTTTATAGAGGGAGTAGTTTTCAAGCAGGAGAAATAGGGTATATGATGGCTAGTACTGGTGGAGAGTATGAGAAAAGAGCTAGTACCTTAGCTTTGGTAAGGAAAGCAAGAACCGTATATAATAAGGAAGATTTGACAGGGGAAGAGCTCTTTTATTATGTATATAATGAAGATGAAAGGGCAATAGAGTTGATTCATTCCTGGGCAAAGGAAGTGGTGATAGGTTTCACCAATCTAATCTACCTATTAAATATTTCCAAAATATATATAGGTGGAGGGGTCTCAAGTCAAAAAGTATATTTAGAGCCCTTATTTCAGGAACAGCTAGAAGAAGTGCTACATCCAAACTTTAGAAATACGTGTCAGATAGAGTTTTTAGAAGAAGAAAATGATATGGGTTTGTATGGAGCGATTGCTCCATATTTAATCAGAATTTAAGAGAACGTAGAAGATGAGGGATGGTATGACAACATATGATATTGTAGTTGTTGGCGCAAGCCTTGGTGGTGTGATGGCAGCAGTATCTGCTTGCAAGTTAAATAAACGAGTTTTACTAACAGAAGAATCCATATGGATTGGGGGACAGCTGACATCACAGGCAGTGCCTCCAGATGAACATAAATGGATTGAAAAGACAGGCGCCACTGAAACATATATGAAATTTCGAAAAGAAGTGCGAGACTATTATAGAAATCTGGAGAATATCAAAGAGGAGATAAAAGACAGAGAAGAGTTTTGCCCAGGAAACTCTTGGGTATCTCGATTGGCTCATGAGCCTAAGGTAGCACTACAGATATTAGAAAGTTATTTACAGCCTTATATAGAACAAGGGCTATTAGAGGTTAAATATGAAACGATAGCAGTGAGTGCATCTGTGATAAATGATGAAATTAAGAGTGTTTACTTACAACAAATAAAGACAAAAGAAATAGAAACTGTTTACGCAAGCTTTTTTCTAGATGGAACGGATTGTGGTGATTTACTGCCACTTGTGAATGCGGAGTATAGAACAGGAGCAGAATCTAAGGCAGAATTTGGAGAAATGCATGCACCAGAACATGCAGATCCAGAGGATATGCAGCCGATTACTTGGGTAATAGCAGTAGAATGGGTGGAGGATGAAAAAGAGAATTACAAGATAGAAAAGCCAGAATGCTATGAGTTTTTTCGAGATCTAAGACTTGATTATGACATCTGCCCAAAGCTATTTAGTTGGTACCTTCCAGATGCAAAAACGAAAAAGGCAAAGGAATTTGGCTTTTTTGATCATGAGATAGAGCCTGGAAGCTTGGGTTTATTTAGCTATAGGCGTATTTCGTGTCAAGAGAGATTTGAGTATGGCGGAAAAGAAATTACTCTAATTAATTGGCCGCAAAATGATTATAGTTTTGGGAATATTTATGATACTAAATCAGCAGAACATCATAAGTTTTTGGCAAAGCAATTATCCTTGAGTTACGTTTATTATTTACAACATTTTGCAAAAAGGGCAGATGGGGGAATTGGATATCCTATAAAACCTTGCGGAGAAGTTACGGGAACTGAGGACGGATTAGCTTTGATGCCATATATTCGTGAAAGTAGGAGAATAGTAGGTGAATATACCATTAAAGAACAGGATGTATCCAAGAGATGCAATGAAGATTTGGTTTGCTTTGAAGATAGCATAGGGGTAGGGAGTTATGAGATTGATCTTCATATGACTACAAAGAGTAAGACTTTTTTGTTTGACCAGGCACAACCTTTTGAAATTCCATTAGGCAGTATGATACCAGTTCGATTAAAGAACTTGATTCCTGCTTGCAAAAATATTTCTTGTACCCACCTTACCAATGGTTGTTATCGCTTACATCCTGTAGAGTGGAATATTGGGGAGGTAGCAGGTTTACTAGCGGCGTATAGTATGGATCATGCCTTAAGTTTGAAAGAAATTCGCCAAAAGCATATCACAGATTTTCAGCAGTTTCTCGAAAAACAAGGGATTCAACTGCATTGGAATAAGGGGGAGATTATCAAAACACATGGAGGAAAACATGAATAAAATAGTTTTATTGCCTTTAGATGAAAGGCCATGCAATTATGACTTTCCGCATAAACTTTTTCAAGGAGAGGATATCGATTTAGTGCTTCCGTCTAGAGCGATTCTAGGCGATAAGAAAAAGCCAGCAGATTTGTTAGAGATCCAAGAATTTTTATTGAGAGAGTCAAGAGATGCTAATTACTTAGTGTTAAGTATGGAAATGCTTCTTTATGGAGGCTTACTGCCTTCCCGCTTACACCAGGCAAGCGAAGAGGAGGTAGGAAATTATTTCAGTATTTTAAAACAAATAAGAGAAGAAAATCCTAAGGTGAAAATTTACGTATTTTCTTTGATTATGCGCTGCCCTAGTTATTCTTCTGCGGACGAAGAACCAGATTATTATGAAATTTGTGGAAAAGAAATTCACCAACTTGGAATCTTAGAACATCTTCGTAAGTTAGATAGGATAGATGAGGCACAATACCAAGAAAGAACGGCAATATTGTCGATAGAAAAAGCTTATCTAGAGGATTATAGAAGGCGCAGAGACTTTAATTTAGGTTTTGTGAAAAATACCATCGAACTTTTAGAAGAGTCAATCATTGATTTTATGTTGATACCACAAGATGATTCGGCACCTCTTGGCTTTACTGCAATGGATCAAAAGCAAGTAAGAACACTCATTAGAAGGAAAGGAGTGCAAACTAAATGTTTGATTTATCCTGGTGCAGATGAAATAGCCTTAACTTTGCTAGCACGAGTACAAAATGATATCCATCAGCAGATTCCCAATATTCATCTTCTTTATGGTTCTGTGAATTCTATGAATGTGATACCACTTTATGAGGATAGAAGTTTGCATGAAACTATGAAATACCATATTATGGCATCTGGTGCGCAACTATGTGCGAGTGAGCAAGAGGCAGATTTTGTTGTAATGGTCACTGCGCCACCTAGAGATATGTTAGAATCTAGTCAACAATTTATAGACGCTCCACAATATATGGTGGAACGAAATTTATCTGAATTGGTTTATAAGGCAAAATGTCTTATTGCAAAAGGCAAAAAAGTCGTTTTCTGTGACAATGCTTACGCAAATGGGGGAGAAGTAGAATTAATGTCGTATTTGATGCAAGAAAAGCTATTGTTTAAATTGGCAGGATATGCTGGCTGGAATACTTCATCCAACACGGCAGGAACAGCTTTGGCTATGGGAATTCAATATCTGTATCAAGGAGATTGTAAGAGTCATAGAGATTTTTTGGTTAGCAGGTATGTGGAGGATGTATTATATTGTGGCCTAGTAAGAGAATCTGTAACAAACAATCAAGTGGCAGAGTTTGGATATAACTATTTTGATGTATCGGATCGTGATGGAGTCATTGCAAAAGCAGTGCAGAAAACATTAGAAATAGAGAACTTTAATATTTTTAAAGGATATGCAAAACATATTTTAATAGAATCTGTGGAAATGCCATGGAGAAGGATGTTTGAAGTAAAGGTGAATGTTGTTTATAGAAAGTGAGGCTAAAGTGATATGGAAAATTATAATCAGCGTTTTGAGCTTGCAAAGGAGCATTGTACCAAATCAGAAAGGAAAATTTTAGAGCAATTAGAATCCATATCAAGCCAAGAATTAATAGGCTATTCGATTACAGAAATTGCAGAAAAAGTAGAGGTAGGAGAGGCCACCTTTCTTAGATTTTGTAGAAAATTGGGATACAAGGGATTTCAACATTTTAAACTAGCCTTATCCATGGAAATGGAAGCTGGTGCAAACGAAAACATGTCCATGATTGGGTCACTTGCACAGAAGATGACCGATAGTATTCATATAGCGCAAAACGAAATAGAGGAAGAGGTGCTCAAAGAGATTAGCCAGCGGATTTTAGGAGCAAGAAGACTTTGTGTCTTTGGAATCGGGCATTCTAGTCTGACAGCCCAATTATTGAAATTGAGATTGATAAAACTTGGGATTATTGTGCAAGTGAATGAGGATCCACATATACAAAGTATTGAAGCTAGTCATATGACCAAAGAAGACTATGGAATCATATGTTCTGTATCTGGAAGTACCCTTGATATGATTTCCATAGCCAACATATTAAAACAAAATGGAGTTGAATTTGGACTCATAAGTTCTAAGAAAAAGAGTCCTATGGTAACACTTGCTAGCCAAGCATTACTGAGTGGAGAGAATGTAGCTAGCTACGAAGCAGGTAGTGTTAGCACTTTAACAACACAGTCCTTTATGGTGCATCTAATCGTTGCTTATACACAATATTTCTTAGGAGCACAAAGTGCAGAAAAAGAGTCTAAGTCAAACAAGGCAGTGATAGAGAAGTTAATTTGACTTCCAACTATAATCCGCCTTTTTATCATCTTCTGTAATTGGGCGCAAAACTTTGCAAGGGTTTCCGACTGCCACAACATTATCTGGAATATCCTTGGTCACAATACTTCCTGTTCCGATCACTACATTATTGCCGATGGTGACGCCAGGAATTACTTGGACGCCTGCGCCAAACCAAACATTATTTCCTACTGTGATTGGGTGTGCAAATTCTAAGCCAACATTACGTCGTTCGCTATCAATTGGGTGGCCAGCCGTATGGAATCCACAATTTGGTGCAATAAAGACATTGTCACCAAAGCTAACCTTAGCGCCGTCTAAGATGGTTAGTCCGTGATTGGCATAAAAGTTTTCTCCAACTTCTATATTGTATCCAAAGTCACACCAAAAAGGACTTTGAATTGCCATAATACTTTTTACCTTACCAAACAATCCAGTTAGAATCGCAATTCTTTCTTCGTGCATAGAAGGTTTAAGTTGATTAAATTCAAAACAAATATCTTTGCATTTGGTTAATTCGGCTATAATTTCCGGGGTATAATTGGCATCGTAGAGCATACCCTTATTTCTTTTTTCTAATTCTGTCATCTTTCCTCCATACCGATGCGCTTTTTGTATCGGTACGCAAGCTGAATCTTACATTCAGCTACTGAATCTTACATTCAGCTGGCGATCATAGTGTTT
>CAYJHO010000004.1:0-33807 GCA_964369945.1 uncultured Lachnospiraceae bacterium | reverse complement strand
CTGAATCTTACATTCAGCTACTGAATCTTACATTCAGCTGGCGATCATAGTGTTTGTGACGCATCGGCACAAACACCGAGGGTGAAAAATCAGATTATCAAATTTATTTTTCACCCTTTCCTCCATTACTTACCCCTTTTTCTCTATGCGAAAAAAAGGTGCCCTATTGACATATTTACTATGTGTACTATACTAAAAAGTGTATTGTAGTATTTTATACTGTAATATAAATTACGTCAACTTAAAGGAGCGGTACAATGAAAAAATTAGTAGTTATTACTGGTGCAAGTTCTGGTTTTGGGAAAGCATTGGCATTAGAATTTAACAAAGCGGGTCATCCACTTTTATTACTTGCTAGAAGGCTTGAGAAATTAGAAGAACTTTCACTGAGTGACACTATTTGTGAAAAAGTAGATGTTACAGATAAAGTTGCATTTGAAAACGCTGTAAGAAAAGCAGAAGCAGTATATGGTAAAACAGATCTTATCATTAACAATGCTGGTATTATGTTATTAGGAAACTTAGAAAATCAAGATACAGCAGAGTGGCAGGATATGTTGAATGTGAACGTTATGGGTGTTATGAATGGAATGCAAATCGTGATGAATGATATGAAAGAGAGACAGTCGGGTACGATCATCAATCTTTCGTCAATTGCAGGTGTGAAGCCTTTTGGTAATCATGCAGCTTATTGTGCAACGAAGTATGGTGTGGTTGGATTATCTGAAGTTGCAAGAGGAGAGTTGTCACCTTATAACGTGAGAGTTATGAGAATATGTCCAGGTGCTGTGGATACAGAATTATTAAGCCATACCACAAGTGATGATATTAAGAGTGGATATAATGAATGGAAAGAGTCTACAGGAGTTGGTTCTATTACGGTAGAGGATGTTGCTAAAACCATTAAATTTGCCTATGATTTACCACAGGGTGTTAACCTTCGTGAAATACAAATTGCTGATACTAAGCAAGATGCATAGGATATAAAAAGAATAGTAAAGAAAAGAGAAACTACACTAAGAGACGAAAAAATTGTCAAAATGGTGTAGTTTTTTTGTTTCTATTCAATATCATTTAGATAAGAATGCTGATTTAAAATTTAAAACCCTTGTCACTATGTGGATAGTGACATATTTCTTTTTCTTTTGCTTGTAATTTTAGTGAATTATTACTAGAATTATCTTATAAACATGAGCGGCCAATCATGAAAGAGAAAAATTAGGAGAAGGTGTCTATGAAAGAAAGAGTACAAAGTTTTGGAAAATTTTTAAGTGGAATGGTAATGCCTAATATTGGGGCATTTATCGCATGGGGATTTATTACAGCATTATTTATTGAAACAGGATGGTTACCAAATGAACAATTGAGTACCTTGGTAGGACCTATGAGTCAGTATTTGTTACCTTTATTGATTGCTTATACTGGTGGTAAAATGGTAGGAGGAGAGCGCGGTGGTGTAATCGGTGCAATTGCGACTTTCGGTGTAATTGCAGCAACATCTAGTCCGATGTTCTTAGGTGCTATGATTATGGGGCCATTATCAGGGAAAGTAATCAAAGAATTTGACAAACTAATTGCAGGAAAAGTGAAAGCTGGATTTGAAATGCTTGTGAATAACTTCTCTGTAGGTATTTTAGGGATGTTGTTAGCAATTGCAGCATATTATGTATTTGCTCCAGTAGTAGTATTTTTTACAGATTCTTTAGCAGCAGGTGTAGATTTCTTTGTACAACATAATTTATTACCACTAGCAAGTATTTTTATTGAACCAGCTAAAGTACTATTTTTAAATAATGCATTAAATCATGGTGTATTAACTCCACTTGGTTTAGAGCAAGCACAAGAAGTGGGACAATCAATTTTCTTCTTATTAGAAGCAAACCCAGGACCAGGACTTGGAATTTTATTAGCTTATATGATCGCAGGGAAAGGTACTGCTAGAAATACAGCACCAGGAGCAGCAATCATCCACTTCTTTGGTGGTATTCATGAAATTTACTTCCCTTACATATTAATGAATCCTTCTTTGATTTTAGCAGCTATCGCAGGTGGTGCAAGTGGTATTTTTACTTTAGTATTAACAAACGCTGGATTAACAGCAGCAGCTTCACCGGGAAGTATTATTGCAATCGCAGCATTAGCACCAAAAGGTGGACTATTACCAATCTTATTAAGTGTAGCAGTAGCAACAGCAGTTTCTTGCTTGGTAGCGATTCCATTGATTAAAATATTTGGAAAAGATTCATCACTAGAAGAAGCACAAAGCAAAAAGGATGCCATGAAAGCAGCATCAAAAGGGCAAACAGCACAAGCAACTTCAGTGGATAAAGTAACAGAAATTACAAGCGATATTAAAAGAGTTGTATTTGCCTGTGATGCAGGAATGGGATCATCAGCAATGGGAGCAACCGTTCTTCGTAAGAAGTTAAAAGCCATCGGTAGAGAGGATATCTTAGTAACTCATTCTTCTGTTTCAAGCATTCCAGGGGATGCGGAATTGGTAGTAACTCATGAGAGTTTAAGTGAAAGAGCTGAGAAAAGTGCACCTCAAGCAGTTATTGTATTGATACAAAACTTTATGGCGGCACCACAATATGAAGAAATAGTTGAAAAATTAAAAAAGTAGTATTGTAGAACCATGAATAATGCATTAAAATCTAGTAGTAAATAACTTTACTGCTAGATTTTTGCAGCTTAGAACGGAGATTCGGTTGATGACACATAGAGTACGTAAAATGTTAGAGATTTTGATGCAATATGAGAAAGCAATATCTATTAAATTAGTAGCAGAGAAGCTAGAGATTAGTAAGAGAACTGCACAAAGAGAACTAGATTATATGGGGCATATTGTAGAGAAATTTGGAATGAAGCTATGTTCCAAAACAGGTGTAGGAATTTGGCTTGAAGGTGATGAAAAAAGTAGAGAACTACTACGAGAAGAACTCCAAGAGGAGCAAGAGGACTTTGCAGATAGAAAGTTAAGGCAAAAGAGGTTGATTTTAGAGTTGCTGAAAGACCAAACGCCTAAGAAACTTTACTATTTTGCAAATATGCTAAATGTAAGTGAAACTACCATTGCCAATGATTTAGAAAAAGTACAAAGTTTTTTTGACATCTACGGAATTTCTATTCAGAAAAGGCCAGGATTAGGGATTTATTTAGAGGGGAAAGAAAGTTCTTTTCGTAATGCAATTGAGAGATTTTTTCTAGATTCTTCTTTTGCTGAAGGAGTAGAAAGTGCATACCGAGAAGATGATTTCTTTTCCTATTTGGAAAGTATTAAGAAGGAGTATAGTATACTAGATGAAGAAGTGTTACGAAGAGTTCATTTATGCTTATCTAGTATTGGTTTGATACGAGAAAAACAACTGACCCAAGATTCCTTTACAAAGCTGTTGATTCATTTGAGTATTGTAATGGAGCGAATTGAGAAGAGTGAACTGTTAGGTTTAGAATCAGACTGTGCTACTGATTTTATATACGATGATGACTATCATTTAGCCAGCCAGATTATCACTTCATTAGAAGCGGAGTTTGGAAATGAAATATCCGATGTAGAATTAATGTATGTTTTACTTCATTTAAGAGCATCTAAGAGTCAAAAGCCAAGTGTAGAAAAGTTGTCAGCAGATTTGTATGAAATAGGGAGAGAGTTAATACAAGCTTATGATCCAAGATTTGCTACTATTTTATGTTCAGATAAGGATTTTCTGGATGGTTTTGTTGCTCATTTAAATCCAACCATTGTAAGATTACAGAATGAAATGCCAATCGAAAATCCACATTTAGATGAAATTAAAACAGAACACAGAGCAGTCTATGAAAAGTGCTTATTAGTGGCAAAGCGATTGGAGTCCTTATGTGGATTTCCTGTCCCAGAAACAGAAATTGCATATTTGGCAGTGCATTTTGGAGCAGCTATGGTTCGAATAGAAGCACAAAGTGAACAAAAGAGATGTGTAAGAATAGCGGTGGTTTGTGCAAGTGGAATTGGGATTTCGCGTTTGATGGTGAGCAAATTACAGAAATATCTTAAACATAGGGGGAGTTTTTCTACCTATGGAGGGGCAGATTTAACAGAGGCTGTGGTAAAACAGGTTGATTTTATTATTTCCAGTATACCTCTAGAAGAAATGGATAAAGAGGTTTTATATGTAAATCCATTGCTTCCAGAAGCTGATATGAATAAAATAGAACAAATTGTTTCGAAGTATGAAATCACACCTCTTGTACAGGAAGAAAATTTGGAGTTTATGGAACAGTTAGATCAAATCCATAAAGTATCAGCTTTAGTGAAGCAGACGGTAGATTCCTTTGATTGCTTTTTCTTAGATGGCGAATGGGATTTTCCACAATTGGTAGAGGGAATCGCAAAAAAGATAAGCCCATTTGTTAAAAATCAACGATTGTTAATGGACGATATTATGGCGAGAGAGAAGATTGCAAGCCAAATGATTACAGAGCTAGAGATTGGTTTGTTACATAGCCTTACAAAAGCAGTGGGAAAACCTAGCTTTTATGTAGTAAAACCAAAAGATGCGGAACAGTTTGGACATTCCTATTTAGGTGCTGTGAAAGCTTTGTTGGTATTGTTGCTGCCAGACGATGAAAATAAAGAGATTAACAGAGGTTTGTTAGGTTATCTTAGTGAGCAACTAATAGAAGATGAGGCATTTTTAATTTGTATCAAGAGAGAAGATAAAGATAAGATAAAAGAAATGGTAGTTAAGAAGTTAAAAGGGTACTTCCACCAGTTTCTAGATCAAGTATAATAACAAGTTTGTCATTAATGGTTAATGACAAACTTGTTTTACTTTAACTTGAAAAACACTAGAATTGTCAGATATAATAAAGGCAAGAAGAAAACACAAATTTCAATTTGGAAGGAGATTTATTATGTTTGGTAAAATGAAAAAAAGAAGTGAATTATTAGAAAAGAGCAATATCGTTGTAGGTGTAGAAAAGATGGAAAAAGAAGCAGCTATCAAATTTGTTGGAAACTTACTAGTAAGTGGCGGATATGTAGAACCTAGTTATGTAGATGGGATGCTAGAGAGAGAATTATCCTTTTCTACAAATATGGGGAATGGCTTAGCAATTCCTCATGGTGTAGAAAGCGCAAAAAAAGCAGTGAAAAATTCAGGAATTGCTATTGTAACTTGTGAAGAAGGTATTGAATGGGATGGAAGCTTAGTGAAGATGATTATAGGAATTGCTGGCAAAGGGGAAGAACATATTGAAATTCTAGCAAATATAGCAGATAAATTAGCAGAAGACGAAGTAGTGAGCGAGATGTCTTCAAAAGATGCTGCTACGATCTATGACTTTATCGTAAAGAAGGAGGCCTAAATGATTGTTACAGTTACCATGAATCCAGCCATCGATAAGACGGTGGAATTAGATCAATTTGTACATAATGGCTTAAATCGAGTACAAAACAGTACTAGTGACGTGGGCGGAAAAGGAATTAATGTTTCTAAAACCATTCATAGTTTGGGAGGAACTTCTATTGCAACTGGCTTTTTAGCAGGAGACAGCGGGAAGAATATTGTAAATGCATTAGATCAATTAGGAATTCAAAATGACTTTGTATTTGTAGAGGGAGAAACCAGAACAAATTTAAAGATTGTAGAGACTGGGGGCATTTTAACAGAAGTAAATGAAAAAGGTCCTGATATTGATGAGGCTAGTTTAAAAGCTTTAACAGATAAATTGCTATCGTATGCAAAGGAAGGAACTTTATTTGTACTAGCAGGCAGTGTACCAATGGGAGTACCTAAGGATATCTATCAAAGCTTGATTACCCTATTGAAAGAAAAAGGAGCAAAAGTACTATTAGACGTGGATGGTCCTATGTTTGTAGAAGGATTAGAAGCTGCACCACATATTGTGAAGCCAAATCAATTTGAATTACAGCAATATTTTGAGATACCAGGAGAAATTTCAAAGGAAATGCTAGAGGGTATGGGTAGAAAACTTCTAGAAAAAGGCATTGAAATTGTAGCAATTTCTAGAGGAGCAGATGGGGCAGTATTCTTTGTGGATGGAGATGTTGTTTGGGTAGAAGGCTTGAAAGTATCTGCTCATTCCACAGTAGGTGCAGGAGATGCTATGGTAGCAGCGATTGCTTATAGTGTAGCTGAAAAGCGTGAAACTAAGGATTGGATTCGTCTAGCAGTTGCTACTTCGGCTGGGGCAGTGACTACTATTGGAACAAAGCCTCCTACAAGAGAAGTAGTAGATGAGCTGATGAAGCAAGTGAAGATATAATAAATAGAATAAAATTATAATAAAGCGAGGATAAGAGATGAAAACAAGAGCGGTTAGAATGTATGGAAAAAATGATTTGAGATGTGAAGAGTTTGAATTACCAGCAATCAAAGACGATGAAATTTTAGTAAAAGTAATTACAGACAGTATTTGTATGTCTACTTATAAATTAGTACAACAAGGAAAAGAGCATAAGAGAGCACCTAAAAATATTGATACGAATCCTATTATTGTAGGACATGAATTCTCAGGTGATATCGTAGAAGTAGGAAGCAAATGGAAGGATCAATTCAAGCCAGGACAAAAATTTGCATTACAACCTGCACTTAACTATCAAGGTAAATTAGATTCACCAGGATATTCCTATGAGTTTTTTGGGGGAGATTGTACTTACTGTATTATTCCACAAGAAGTTATGGAGTTAGGGTGCTTACTAAGCTATGATGGGGATTCTTATTTTGAAGCATCTCTAGGAGAGCCAATGAGTTGTATCATTGGAGGTTATCATGCAAATTATCATACCAATAAAGTAAACTACGATCACTCAATGGGAGTAAAAGCAGATGGTAACTTAATTGTTTTAGGTGGTTGTGGTCCGATGGGATTAGGTGCAATTAGTTATGGACTTTGTATAGAAAATGGGCCAAAGAGAATTGTAGTAACAGATATTAGTGATGACAGAATCAATAGAGCAAGAGAAGTGATTTCTGAAGAATTTGCCAAGTCAAAGGGTGTTGAATTAATTTATGCTAATACAGCTTTAGCGGAAGATGCAACACAATATTTAATGGATTTAACAGATGGACATGGATATGACGATGTATTTGTGTATATCCCATTTGAAGAAGTAGCTGCTTTAGGAGATCGCATTATGGCTTTTGATGGTTGTATGAACTTCTTTGCTGGTCCAACAAATAAAGATTTTAATGCTCCTATCAATTTATATAATGTTCACTATACAAGTGCACATATTATAGGAACAACAGGTGGAAATACAGATGATTTAATTGAAGCATTAGATTTATCTGCAAAAGGACAAATTAATCCTGCAGTTATGGTAACTCATGTGGGTGGATTGGACAGCGTAGCAGATACGACTATTAATTTACCTAAGATTCCAGGTGGAAAGAAATTGGTTTACACACAAATTGATATGCCATTAACAGCAATCGATGATTTTGCTGCTTTGGGCAAAGACAATGAATTATTTGCAAAGCTAGATGTAAGCTGTAAAGCACATAATGGTTTGTGGAATAAAGAAGCAGAAGATATTTTATTTGCACATTTCGGAGTATAATTTTATGATGAAAAAGCTAGGCAGATTATTGCCTAGCTTTTCTTGTTGTGGTACTATAATAGTAGGTGGGGATAAAGGAGCGGAAATAATGGAAAAAGTAAAGAAAAAGCAGACAATTGTCTTTGTGATTATACTAGTACTTTTTATTTTATCGTTAACGATTGGTTTTGGTATTTATAGCAATAATGTAAATAATCAAATTAATATTCAAGAAAATTACTTTATGAACGAAATTGGTATATCCCAACAAATTATATTGAATGAAGAATTAGAAAAGGAACTTTCTAATATTGAAAGCATTGCTAGAACACTAGTGGTACTTGGTCATGATGAAGAGCGAATGGTAGAATATATTTCTGTATTAGAAGAGTTAAATGCCTTTAAGGGGATTACGATTGTAGATCGAGAGGGGAATGGCATCGATAGTAGCAATACTAAGATCTCTATCTATACAGAAAAGTTTTTTCAAGAGGCACTCTTAGGGGAGACTACCATATCCGATCGAAGAACTTCTCTCTTCTCAGATCAAGAAGTTATAGTAGTAGCGGCTCCTATCTATGAATCAGGTGAAATTGCAGGAGTGGTTTCTCTTGAGTACCCAATTACGTATTTTACTAATTTATTATTTAACCTATATGAGGGCGATGGACAAAGTTATATATACCATGAAAATGGGCATGTGGTAGTGGGACAAACTGAGCATGGGTGGGTAGACCAAATTTATGATGAGGTAGATAGCTATGCAAAGACTTTGAGTTTACCACTACATTATAACGATTGGCATATCTTATTAGTAGTTCCGAATGAAACCTTAGGTGAGAGCTCGAAGCAAATTACAGAAGGAACTGAGAACTTTATTATTTTTATGGGAGTGATAGCAGTAGCTTTGATTGTTGGCATCTGGTATATGAGAACACAGTCTATTCGTGAAATTGAGAAGGTGGCTTATACAGACGCACTAACAGGCTTGCCTAATTTACATAAATTCAAGCAAGAGATCGCAAAGGTGCTAAGAAGTCATCCAAAAGATAGGTACGCAATCGTAAAAATGGATATTGCAAATTTTAAAATGATCAATGAATTATTTGACTTTGAAACTGGAAACAAGGTTCTAAAGGGAATTGCTGAAGTCGGTAGAGATGTAACTGCCAAAGATTTTATGAAAAGCAGGGTAGGTACCGATGAATTCTTGATGTTTGCAGATGCTGATTTTTTTGCCGATTTAGAAAAGCACAGAGTTCACTATGAAGGTCTTTTGATGCAAAAAGTACCGTTTATATCAAAACACAGCATTCGTTTCAGATATGGAAGATATACAATTGAATCCAATGAAGAAGATGTAAATGGCATTATCGATAAAGTAACCTTAGCTCATGGCTATGCTAAGATGCAAAAAGGATATCTTATCTGTGATTATGATGGTGCATTTAAAGAGCGTATGGTGAAAGCTACCCATATCTCAGATCGTATGGAAGCTGCCTTAGAACAGGGAGAGTTTCAAGTATATCTGCAACCGAAGATGGATATGGAGCAAGAGAAAATTGTAGGAGCCGAAGCTTTGGTTCGCTGGTATGAGGGAGATGGAAAGTTACTTTATCCAGGAGAGTTTATTCCAGTGTTTGAAAGCAATGGCTTTATAGAGAAGTTAGATTTATATATTTTTGAACATGTATGTCAAATGCTAGAGAAGTGGAAGTGGCAAGGAAAAGAGCTGATTCCGATTTCTGTTAATTTTTCTAGAAATCACTTAAAGAACGAGACATTTGTAGATGATCTTTGTCATATTCTAAAAGAATACAAAGTAGATGCTGGTTTGCTAGAAATAGAGTTATTGGAAAGTTCAATCTTGCATCATGAAGCAGAACTTAGAACTTGTATTGAAAAGTTACATATAGCAGGCTTTACTATTTCTATGGATGACTTTGGTGCAGGGTATTCATCTTTAGGTCTTTTAAAAGACTTTAATCTTGACAAGATTAAGTTAGACAGAAGCTTCCTAGTTCACGGGGAAGATTCTGCAAAAGCAGAAGTGATTATACAAAGTATTGTGGAAATGGCAAGAAGCATTGGTGTAAAATCAATCGCAGAAGGTGTGGAATCGGAAGAACATATTGAATTTTTGAAACGAATAGGTTGTCACGTAGCACAAGGCTACTATTATTCTAAACCAATACCAGTATCGAAATTTGAAGAAAAGTTTATGCGTGATTAGTTTAGAAAAAAAGAGTGTAGCAATACACTCTTTTTATATTGACAAAAGTTGATTTGAGGTGTAATATTTATATATCGATAAAATTTGATTTAAGGAGAAGGCTATGAAAATAATTGTAATTGGAGCAGTAGCAGCTGGAACATCAGCAGCCGCAAAGGCTAGAAGAAATGATGATAATGCACAAATTACCATGTATGAAAAGGATATGTTCATTTCATATTCTGGTTGTGGTATGCCGTATTATATTGGAGATGAGATAGATAGTGTGGACTCCTTGACACCAAGAGATCCAGCTTTTTTTAAG
The DNA here is from genome assembly GCA_964369945.1 of uncultured Lachnospiraceae bacterium. Classification (GTDB taxonomy): domain Bacteria; phylum Bacillota; class Clostridia; order Lachnospirales; family Lachnospiraceae; genus RGIG6307. Next base: position 23,724 of record CAYJHO010000004.1, on the reverse strand, counting down.
AAAAAATATAATGTTGATGTGCACATTGGGCATGAAGTTATTAAAGTAGATTCTGAGAAGAAAGAAGTCCTTGTTAGAAATTTATTAACCGAAGAAGAGTTTATAGATACTTATGATAAATTGATTTTAGCTACAGGAGCACGCGCAGCGAAGCCACCGGTAGAGGGAATAGAGAAGTCGAATGTTTTCTTTTTGAGAAATATAAATGATGTAAAATCAATTAAGGGCTTTATCGAACTAAATCAACCGAAAACTGCTGTGGTAGTAGGCAGCGGATTTATAGGATTTGAAGTACTAGAGAATCTTATGAAGTCTGGCGTAGATGTTACTATGCTTGAGTTAGCAGCAAAGATTACACCGAATCTTGATGCAGATATGGCCGCTTATTTGGAAACTCAACTAAAGAAGAAAGGGCTAAAGATTTTAACCAATTGTTCTGTGTCTGCGGTAGGCGATAAAGAAGTAGTTTTATCCAATGGAGAGAGTTTAGAAGCTGATATGGTACTATTTTCGACTGGGGTTAGACCTAATGTAGAGTTGGCGGAACAAATTGGAATAGAGCTAGGCATTACAGGAGCTATCAAAGTAAATCAAAGTATGGAAACTAGTGTTGCAGATATCTATGCATGTGGAGATTGTATTGAAACCTTTTCAGTCATCACGGGTAAACCAGTTTATAGACCGCTTGGAAGTACAGCAAATAAGACAGGTAGAATTGCCGGAGATACAGCCACAGGTGGAACCTTGAAGTATCAAGGGAATTTAGGGACAGGAATCTTTAAGATTTTAGATTTAGCAGTATCGTCAACAGGATTAAATGAAAAAGAAGCAGTGGCAGAAGGCTATGAAGTGGAAGTATGCCACAATATTAAACCAGATAAGCCAGATTATATGGGTGGAAAAGAAATGCTAATTAAAGCAGTGGCAGAGAAGAATACAGGCAGATTGTTAGGAGTTCAAATTGTAGGTGGACCAGGAGTGGATAAGCGTACGGATGTATTTGCCACTTTGATCACATATAAGGCTACGGTAGATGAATTGTTCCACTTAGATTTAGCCTACGCACCACCATTTTCAACAACGAAAGATCCAGTGCATTATACAGGGATGATTTTAGATAATGCGATCCATGGTGGAAGACCACTGATTCGTTCTAAAGAATTACAAAAATTGGGAGATGAAGTTCAAATTATCGATGCTCGAAGTAATGCGGACTATGAGAAAAAAGGCTGCGTAGAACATGCAGTAAATATGCCACATGGAAAGTTAAGAGCTCAAATGGAAAGTTTGAACAAAGAAGTGCCAACAGTAACGTATTGCAATAAAGGGGTTACAGGAAATGCAGCACAGAATATTTTGCTAGGCAATGGATTTAAGGAAGTATATAACTTGTCAGGTGGACATAGATTTTATAAAGAAGGGAAGAAGAGTGAATCATAATGGGATTATTTGATTTTTTTAAGAAAGAAGAAAAGAGTGAGGAAATGGTAACAGGAACTTGCGGTTGTGGAGGAACTTGTGCTATTAGTGATATCGAGAATGCTAAGTACATTGTATTAGGAGCTTGTTGTAAGAAAAGTTCGGAGAGCTTCGAAAATGTGAAAAAGGCAGTTGCAGAACTAGGATTAGAAGGCAATGTAATCAATATCGGTGACATGGCAGAAATTGCTAAGTATGGAGTGATGCAAACACCAGCATTTGTGATTGATAGTAAAGTAGTATCTTACGGGAAATTAATCAGTGTTGATGAAGCAAAGAAGTTAATCACATCCAATTAAGAAATTCTTGGAATCTTTCAAGAAGATATTATAAATGTTAAGAGAACTGTACAATGTGCGTGCATGAGCACATTGTACAGTTTTTTCTTTTCTATTTGTGCAAAATTTACGATTGATATTAGAAAAAAACTATAGTATACTTGCCTTAAGAAAAAGATGTGCATGAGCACAACAAGGAGGATACTATGAGTTTTTTTAGCGCAGTAGAGCGTATTGCATACGAAGGACCGAAATCTCAAAACCCATTGGCATTTAAATATTATGATGCTGATAGAGTGATTATGGGTAAAACAATGAAAGAGCATCTACCATTTGCTATGGCATGGTGGCATAACCTTTGTGGAGAAGGTAGTGATATGTTTGGAGTAGGAACTGCAGACAAATCTTTTGGTGCAGAAAAAGGAACCATGGAGCATGCAAAAGCTAAAGTAGATGTTGGTTTTGAGTTTATGCAAAAGATTGGGATCGAGTATTTCTGTTTCCATGATGTTGATGTGATACCTGAAGGGAAGACAATTGCAGAAACAAATGCAAGATTAGATGAAATTTCAGATTATATCAAGACTAAAATGGATGAAACAGGTATTAAATTATTATGGGGAACTGCTAATATGTTTAGCAATCCACGTTTTGTAAATGGTGCGGGTTCTTCTAACAGTGCAGATGTTTTTGCAGCTGCAGCAGCACAAATTAAGAAAGTATTAGAAATTGTAGTAAAATTAGGCGGAACTGGATATGTGTTCTGGGGCGGTCGTGAAGGATATGAGACATTATTAAATACAGATATGGGCTTAGAGCAAGAAAACATTGCTAGATTGATGAAAATGGCTGTTGAATATGGTAGAAAAATTGGCTTTACAGGTGACTTTTATATCGAACCAAAGCCGAAAGAGCCTATGAAGCATCAGTATGACTTCGATGCAGCAACAGCAATTGGTTTCTTGAAGCAACATGGCTTAGAGAAAGATTTCAAAATGAATATAGAAGCAAACCATGCAACACTTGCTGGACATACTTTCTGGCATGAGTTAAGAGTGTCTGCAATCAATGGAATGCTAGGTTCTATCGATGCAAACCAAGGTGATTTGTTATTAGGATGGGATACCGATGAATTCCCTTCTGATGTATATAGCGCAACAATGTGTATGTATGAAGTGATAAAGTATGGTGGTCTTGTAAATGGTGGATTAAACTTTGATTCTAAAAATAGACGTGGAAGCTATACTGCAGAAGATATGTTTTATGGATATATTTTAGGTATGGATACGTTTGCCTTAGGTTTAATCAATGCAGCTAAGATTATTGAAGATGGCAGAGTAGATGCTTTTATTGCTAAGAGATATGAAAGTTATCAATCAGGAATTGGTGCAAAAATCGTTGCAGGTGAAACTAGTTTAGAAGAATTAGCAAGTTATGCAGAAGCAATGGGAGCTCCAGCACTACCAGGTTCTGGAAGACAGGAAAGTTTAGAAAGTATTATTAATGCAGTATTATTTGGCTAAGAGCAAAGGAAAATAATCATATGAGATATGTACTAGGGATTGACTTGGGTACATCTGGAACAAAGACAGTCCTTTTCGATGAATTCGGAAAGGCTGTTTCTAGTAGTACCGTAGAATATGAAATGATACAACCACAAAACGGTTGGGCAGAGCAAGATCCACAAGAATGGTGGAATGCAGCGGTGACTACCATACAGTCCGTGCTTGTTGAGAGTAAAGTGGCTCCAGAAGATATTAAAGGATTAGGGATTTCTGGGCAAATGCATGGACTAGTTATGGTAGATGCCTCTGGAGAAGTAATTCGTAATTCTATTATCTGGTGCGATGGTAGAACAACCGATGAATGTGCAGAAATAACAGAGAAAATTACAAGAGAGCGTTTGATTGAAATCACAGCCAATCCGGCGTTGACTGGATTTACAGCAGGAAAAGTACTATGGGTGAGAAAACATGAGCCAGAAAATTACAGCAAATGTGCCAAGATATTACTTCCAAAAGATTATGTTAGATATAAACTAACTGGCTGGTTTGGAGCAGAGGCTTCGGATGCTTCTGGAACCAATCTTTATGATGTTAGTAAAAGAGAATGGTCACAAGAAATTTTAGAAATCCTAGAAATTGATGAGAATCTGTTGCCGCCATGTAAAGAAGCGGTAGATGTTGCAGGGACTATTTCAGTAGAAGCAGCAGAGTTAACAGGTTTATCAACAGAAACCATTGTTTGCTATGGTGCAGGAGATAATGCTGCAGCAGCAGTAGGAACTGGAGTCGTAAGTAAAGGGAAAGCCTTTACTACCATCGGTACTTCAGGAGTGATTTTTGCTCATTCAGAAGAACCTATGTTAGATAAGGAAGGAAGAGTGCATACTTTTTGCTCTGCTGTTCCAGGGAAATATACAGTTATGAGTTGCACGTTAGCAGCAGGCTTATCTTTGAAGTGGTATCGTGATCAAATCGGAAATGAAAGTTACGATGAAGTGAACAAACAAGTGGAACAACTACCAATAGGAAGTGAGAAATTATTGTATCTTCCTTATTTAATGGGAGAAAGGAGTCCAATCTTAGATGAGCATGCAAGAGCTTGCTTTATTGGACTATCAGCAATTCATACCAAACAGCATATGGCAAGAGCAGTAATGGAAGGCGTTATGTTCTCTCAAAAACAATGCTTAGATGTCATCAATGGAATGGAAGTATTTCCAGAAGAAATGTATGCTTGTGGTGGTGGAGCAAAGAGCAAAATCTGGAGACAGATGATGGCTGATATGTATGGGACCAAGGTTCTGTTGACGGAAACGGAAGAAGGACCTGCTTTAGGGGTTGCAATACTAGCAGCAGTAGCTGCAGGAATATATCCAAATGTAGAAGTAGCATGCGAACAAATTATTAAAACAAAAGAAATTCAAAGTCCGGTAGTAGAAGCTTCGAAAGAATATAATAAGTATTATGAAATATATTGTGGCTTATATGGAAATTTAAAAAATAGCTTCAAAGCATTGCATAATATTTAATAAAAATACACATCCTTATATTAAGAGAACTGCTATTGGCAGTTCTCTTAATAAAACAAAGGATGGTGTTACCATGGTTAAATTAGGATGTGAAGTAAAAAATTGTGCCCATAATAAAGAAGATTTATGTTGTAAAAATGCTATTATGATTGGTGGTTCTGCAGCAAATCAAAAAGAAGATACTACTTGTGATAGCTTTATGCAAAGAAGAGAGGGTGCAAGCAACAGTACCGTGATTGCTTCAGAAATGACAACGGTAAATTGTGCAGCCAATAATTGCACACATAATAAGGATTGCAATTGTAAGGCAAATCATGTTACAATAGATGGGCACAGAGCAACTTGTAAAGATGAAACTATTTGTAATTCATTCAGTGAAAAAAGTTTCTAAAAAGATATTGACTTATATGGAAAAGTGTAGTATAGTATCATTTGTGTGACATAAGTTGCATAGAACAAACAAGCAGAGTATCCACTCTCACCCTATGGCAATTATAAATTAGCTTATAGGAGTAAATAGTTCTAACGATTACATTTTTTGTGATGTCGTAAGTTACTAAGTGGGTAGTCTGACTATCCACTTTATTTTTTTATGGAGGGCAAAGCCATTAGCAACGAATTAATGATTAACGAACAAATCAGAGACAAAGAAGTTCGCCTTATTGGAGAGGACGGAGAGCAGTTAGGCGTAATGTCTTCTCGTGACGCTCAAAAGCTAGCAGAAGATGCAGGACTAGATTTAGTTAAGATTGCACCTACAGCGAAACCACCAGTTTGTAAGATTGTAGATTATAGCAAGTATCGCTATGAGCTAAAGCGCAAGGAAAAAGAAGCGAAAAAGAAACAGAAAATTGTGGAAGTGAAAGAGATTCGCTTATCTCCAAACATTGATACTAATGACTTAAATACCAAAATGAATGCAGCCAACAAATTTCTTACTAAAGGAGACAAGGTAAAAGTTACTTTGAGATTCCGTGGGAGAGAAATGGCTCATATGCATAAAAACAAGTACATTTTGGATGATTTTGCAGAACAACTTGCAGAAATTGCCACCATTGAGAAAGCACCAAAAGTGGAAGGCAGAAGTATGACTATGTTTTTAGCACCTAAAGCTAAAAAATAGAAAAGATTATAGGAGGAACTCGACATGCCAAAAATGAAAACAAGCAGAGCTGCTGCTAAGCGCTTTAAAGTAACAGGAACAGGTAAATTAAAAAGAGCGAAAGCTTATAAACGCCATATCTTAACCAAAAAATCTGCAAAAACAAAACGTAACCTTAGAAAAGCAACAATGACAGATGCATCTAACGTTAAGAATATGAAAAAGATTTTACCATACTTATAATTAGGTAGAGGAGGAGAAGAAACATGGCAAGAATTAAAGGCGGAGTAAACGCTAAAAAAAGACATAAAAGAGTATTGAAACTTGCAAAAGGTTATAGAGGTGCAAGAAGCAAGCAATATAGAATCGCTAAACAATCTGTAATGAGAGCATTAGCATCTTCATATGCAGGTCGTAAAGAAAGAAAGCGTCAATTCAGACAATTATGGATTGCTCGTATTAACGCTGCAGCTAGATTAAACGGATTATCATACAGCAAATTTATGTATGGATTAAAGTTAGCTGAAATCGATATGAACAGAAAAATGTTAGCTGAGTTAGCAGTAAATGATGCTGCTGGATTCACAGCATTAGCTGAAATTGCAAAAAGCAAATTAGCATAGGAAATTTTACCCCTGTAGGACTTACAGGGGTTTTCTTAGTGTATGGAGGAAATGAATGGGCGTATTATCTAGTTTAGAACCTTGTAAGGTTTTTGATTTTTTTGAAGAAATTTGTAGTATTCCTCATGGTTCAGGAAATGTGGAGCAGATAGGAAACTATTTAATAGAGTTTGCAAAAAAAAGAAATTTATACTGTAGAAAAGATGAAGTAGGAAATGTTATTATCCGTAAGGAAGCAACAAAAGGTTACGAATTAGAAGAGGGAATTATATTCCAAGGTCATATGGATATGGTAGCAGTCAAAGAAAAGGACTGTAAGAAAGATATGCTGACAGAGGGCTTGGATTTATTTATAGAAGGCGATTATATCGGAGCTAAAGGCACCAGCTTAGGCGCGGATAATGGTATTGCAGTAGCATATGCTTTGGCTGTCTTAGACTCGAATGAAATCTCACATCCTTTAGTAGAAGTGATTATTACAGTAGATGAAGAAACAGGAATGGACGGTGCAGTAGCTATTGATCTATTTGATATTAGCAGCAAGCGTTTTCTGAACCTAGATTCCGAGGAAGAAGATATCTTCTGGAGTGGATGTGCAGGTGGCGCTAGAGTAGAAGCTAGTATTGAAAAGCAACAATTGGAAGTGAGTGGTAGATTAGTAGAGTTTAGCGTAAGTGGTTTACAAGGTGGGCATAGTGGTGTTGAAATCCATAAGCAAAGAGGAAATGCTATCTTGATTTTGGCAAAAGTTTTGTATCAGTTGCATCAAAAGTTCCCATTCCATTTAGTAGCAATGAAAGGGGGAGAAGCAGATAATGCAATTCCACGAGAAGCAAGTGCAGTACTTGTTTGCGATACTGTGATAGAGAATGAATTAGAAGAATTAAGAAATGCTTGGGAAGCTGAGTGGAAACAACAGTTAGAAGTAAGTGATCCTAAGATAAGCATTTCTGTAGAACTGCGAGAAGCGGTGACTTGTTTAGGATTAGAGAAAAGTGATAGCTTAGAAATGTTAGGAGTTACCTTAGCGCAAGCTAATGGAGTGCAGGCTATGAGCCAACATATAGAAGGTTTGGTTGAAACTAGTTTAAATCTAGGGGTAATCACTTGCAAAGACGGCCGCAACGTCTTACAATATTCAGTAAGAAGCAGTTTAGAATCAGCAAAATTAGCTTTGATTCAAAAGATGGAAATCATCTTTGCTTTGGCAAAATGGAAGGTATCTGTGGATAGTAGTTATCCAGCTTGGGAATTTAGAAGCGATAGTAAATTAAGAGAAAAGATGTTAACGATTTATGAGAACCTATTTGGTAAAAAGCCAGAAGTACAAGCTATTCATGCAGGCTTAGAATGTGGAATATTCCTATCTAAGAAACCAGAATTAGACTGTGTTTCAATTGGTCCGAATATGAAAGATATCCATACACCAAAGGAAAGGCTAAGTATTACATCCACACAAAGAATTTGGGAACTTTTGCTACAAATTTTGAAGGAAAAGGAATAAAGGCAGGATGAAAAAGAAGATATATATGAACTGTGATTATACGAGAGGAGCACATCCTAAAGTATTACAGCGAATCGTAGAGACGAATCTAGAAGAAAGTATTGGCTATGGGGAAGACGAATATTGTGAATCGGCTCGTAGCGCTATTGCCCTTGCTTGTAAGAAGGAAGGCTTAGGGATACACTTTCTAGTAGGAGGAACACAGGCTAATACTACGGTGATCAATTCTATTTTGCGACCACATCAAGCTGTCATTAGTGCAGAATCAGGCCATATTAATGTTCATGAAACAGGTTCTATCGAACACGGTGGCCATAAGATATTGGCACAACACAGTGAAGATGGCAAAATCACAGCAGCACAAATACAAACGATTGCCAAGCATCATAAAGCGGATGGGTCAAGAGAACATACAGTACAACCTAAAATGGTATATATTTCTCATCCTACTGAGTGGGGAACCTTATATAGTAAGAAGGAATTAGAAGAAATCTCAAGGGTGTGTAAGCAGGAAGGCTATTATTTGTTTTTGGATGGAGCAAGACTCGCTTATGGATTAACAGCAAAGGGGAGTGATGTAGATTTAGAAACACTAGCAACTTACTGTGATGTTTTCTATATTGGTGGAACAAAATGCGGAGCTCTCATGGGGGAAGCCGTGGTAATTGTAAGGCAAGAGTTACAAGAAGACTTTCGATATATCACGAAGCAAAATGGAGCATTATTAGCCAAAGGAAGACTGTTAGGATTGCAGTTTGAAGCATTGTTTACCAATAGACTCTATGAAGAAATTGGAAGTCATGCTAATCGCTTGGCAGATGAAATACGTAGCGTTATTGACCAAAAGCAAATTCCTTATTTTGTTTACAATGAAACAAATCAAATTTTTTTGAAACTGACAAAAGAACAAATGAATTCGCTAGAAGAAGAGTTTGTTATTTCCTGCTTTGAACAACTAGGGGAAGATTTATTTCTAGTGCGTTTGTGTACCGATTGGGGGACGAGTAAGTCTGCCGTGGATCAGTTGATGAAAGTTATGGAACGTTTTTAGGTCTCTAGATTCTGAGAGTATATTATAAATATAGGAGGTCAAAATGAATCAATTAAACATGAAATCAATTCAAAAATTAGTCATTCTAACTATTTTGTTTATCTGGGGCTTATTTAATATTTCTATTGTATTAGAGTATGTATTTCTATTTTTGGAAATGTTAAACCCATTTATTGTAGGTGGTGGAGTTGCATTTGTTATTAATATTCTAATGAAGAGAATAGAGGATGCTTGGATTGTCAAGGTGAAATTCCTAAAAAAGGTAAAGCGTCCCATTAGTTTTTTATTAACAATTATTGTCTTATTTTTAATTCTTGCTTTGGTGGTGAATCTGATTTTGCCAAGGTTTGTAGAAACAGGAGAAAATCTGGCAGTACAGATACCACCTTTTTTGAATGAAGCATGGAAAGAAATAGAGCGATTAGTAAGTGGAAATCCAGAATTATTAGAGTTTCTGCAAAATTATGACTTTACAAGCTTTGATTGGAATAGCATATTGACTAGTGCAGCAGACTTTTTGACAAGTGGATTAGGTAGTGTCTTTACTTCTACTGTAGTAGTAGCATCTACTGTGTTTGGTTCTGTTTTTAACGGTATTGTGTCTTTTATTTTTGCTATTTATATTTTGATGCAAAAGGAAGTATTAAAGGCTCAATTTAATAAGTTGTTTACAGCCTATTTACCAGAAAAGAAGAGAAAGACATTTTATAGAGTGTCGGCGATGTTGTATAAGAATTTTACTTCCTTTTTCACCTATCAGTGTTTGGAAGCTGTTATTATAGGAACTTTATTTGTAGTAAGTATGAGTTTGTTAGGCTTTCAAGATGCCGTTGTAATTGGAGTTCTAATCGGTGCCTTAGCATTGATCCCTATTGTGGGAGCTTTTATTGGTTGTGGTGTGGGAGCCTTTATCATTTTAGTGGACGATCCAATTCGTGCCCTATGGTTTGTTGTATTATTCTTGGTAATACAGCAAATTGAAGGAAATGTAATTTACCCAAGAGTAGTGGGTAGTTCGGTAGGTTTGCCAGCAATTTGGGTATTGGTTGCTGTAAGTTTAGGTGGAAGCCTGATGGGAATTTTGGGTATGATTATCTGTATACCTATTACATCTACTTTATATACCTTACTGAGAGAACATGTAAATATGAAATTAGAGAAGAAAATAGAGGTTATAGATGGAGAAGAAGCAACAGAAGCAGCAAAAACAACAAAAGATAGAGAGTAAATGCCCTATATTAAAAAAATGTGGTGGTTGTGATAGTATCGATACTCCTTATGAACAGCAGTTAGAAGCCAAGCGTAAAGTGGCAAGTAAAGCTTTGGCGCCTTTTTGTAAAATAGAAGGTATACTAGGGATGGAAGAGCCATATCATTATAGAAATAAGGTCCATGCTACCTTTTCCAGAGAGAAGGGCGTAATCATAGCAGGGACTTATGAGAAAAAGAGCCATAGAGTTGTAAAAGCGGATGAGTGCTTGATTCAAAATGATAAGGCGAATCAGATTATTAGAACCATTTGTGAGATGTGTAAAGGGTTTAAAATCAAAACTTATGATGAAGATAGTCAATATGGACTTTTGCGACATGTATTGATACGAACAGCGGCATTAACTGGTGAAATTATGGTAGTGCTTGTGTTGGCTAGTCCGATTTTACCTTCTAAGAATAACTTTGTAAAGGCATTGAGACAAAAGCATCCAGAAATCAGTACCGTAGTAGTGAATGTTAATAGTAAGAAAACTAGTATGGTACTTGGAGATAAGGAAGCTGTGATTTACGGAAAAGGATTTATTGTAGATGAGTTGTTAGGGAAGAAATTTAGAATTTCTCCGAAATCTTTTTATCAAGTCAATGTACCTCAAACAGAGAAATTATATGGCAAAGCGCTAGAGTATGCGGCATTAACTGGAAAAGAAATAGTAATTGATGCTTATTGCGGAACTGGTACTATAGGTATCTTAGCCTCCGATGATGCAAAAGAAGTGATTGGGGTTGAATTAAATGGAGATGCCATCAAAGATGCGAGACAAAATGCAAAGCAAAATGGAGTAACTAACATAAGTTTTTATCAAAATGATGCTAGCAAGTTTCTTGTACAGATGGCAGAGCAAAATGCAAAAGCTGACGTAGTGATTATGGACCCTCCAAGAGCAGGAAGTGATGAGGAGTTTATGAGTTCTGTGATTCAATTACAGCCAAATAAAATCGTCTATATTTCTTGCAACATAGAAACTTTAGCGAGGGATTTAGCTTATTTTACAAAGTATGGATATGAAGTAAAAAAAGGCGTAGCAGTAGATATGTTTCCACATGTAGGGGAGCATATTGAGTCATGCGTCCTATTAACAAAGAAAGGGTCTAAGAGATAAATGGATAGACACACGTGGCTTCAAGTCTTAAAAGTAGGAGTTGGTAGTGCAATTTCTATTGTAATTGCGCAATTCTTACACTTGGATTATGCAACCTCGGCAGGGATTGTTACCCTGCTTACCATACAAAATACAAAACGAGCAACGTATCAAATTGCACTCAGCAGAGTGGTATCTTTTGTAGTAGCAGCTGTAGTAGCAGTGTTTTGTGTATGGTTTGTGCCTAGTAGGGAAGTAGGTTTTGGGATTTTTATGTTAATATTAGTTTCCATTAGTTATAAAAGGGGTTGGCATAGTGCAATCTCTGTTAATGCAGTTATTGGGACGCATTTAATTCTAATGGAAACAAGTATTGGACCTGAAATAATTATAAGTGAAGCAGCTATGGTACTAATCGGTACCGCGGTTGCCATTGTACTAAATTTAACCATGTTTAGCCAAGAGAAGGAAATGAGAAGAGATATTGATTATGTAGAATCGTATATTTACGACAATTTGCATTTTGTGGCAAATCATTTGGATAATCATTCTCAGTTAGATAAAGATAGAGAGCATCTGCAACGGTTAATTGAACATATAGATGAAGCAATTGATAAGGCCATAATTAATCAAAATAATATAATGAAAAGTCATGCAGAGTATTATATTCATTATTTGCGCATGAGGAAAAATCAATGTGCGATTTTAATTCACTTTTACTATATTGTTGCACATCATGAATTTATTGTAGAAGAGGCAACTATTGTAGCAGCTGTAGTTCGTAAAGTGGCCAAAAAGCTAGATGTTCAATCAGAAACACATAATTTAAAGCATCAAATTGACAGTGTTAATGATAAAATTTTACATCTTAATATGCCAAAGACTTATACAGAGTTTGAAATGAAGGCAGTGCTTTATTCACTGCTCAATGAACTTCGGGAATTTCTTTGGATACAAGAAGAGTTTGTAGAAAACGTAACAGAGGAACAAAGAGAAGCATATTGGGAGAAAGTGGTACATGAATAGAATAGGTGCTTATCAAGGAAGTATGGAGCTAAGAGAGTGTAGTGGCGTTGGGATTTTAAAATTTCCAAAATGGGAAGAGATAAAAGGGATAGAACATGGCTTTTCAACCAGAATAGGAGGCGTGAGTACAGGTATTTATAGCAGCTTAAACTTTAAAGATGATGCTCAAGATCTTAAGGAAAATGTAGTGGAAAACTATAAGAGGTTAGCACAGGCACAGGCTGTAGATGTAAATAAAATGGTACGAAGTGTTCAAACTCATACTTCCAAAGTTTATGTGGTAAGAGAAGAAGATTTAGGCTATGGAGTCATGAGAGAGAATAAAATTGTAGAACATGATGCCTTAATTACGAATTTAGCGGATGTGACTTTGATCTGTACCTATGCAGACTGTGTTCCTATTTATCTTGTGGACACTGTGCATAGAGCCATTGGTTTGGTTCATTCAGGGTGGAAAGGTACCGTAGAAGAAATATCTTCGCAAACTCTTTTGAGAATGCAGGAGGAATATCAAACGAATCCTAGAGATGTAGTAGCAGCCATAGGCCCTTGTATCTGTGATACTTGTTATGAGGTAGACGCTGCTTTGTATGATGCTTTTTCTGCAAAGTTCGATGGCGTTTTGAAAGCAAAAGAGGAGTTAGGCAAGTACGAATTAGACTTAAGAAAAGCCAATTTACAAATTTTGCTACGAAGTGGATTACGAGAAGAACAAATAACGATTTCAGATATATGTACTTGCTGTAATCCCGATTTGGTTTTTTCTCATAGATACACAAAAGGGAAGCGAGGAGTCGCAGTAGCAAGCCTTTGTTTAGTATCAGAAAAAAGTAAATAATAAATACCCATATTCTATAATTGATTGAAAGATTAGATGGAATGTGGGTATTTTTTTGATTAGTGAAAGTTGGAAAATAAACTTGACAGAATGATAGGAAAGTAGTAATATAGTGATAAGTTAATACTTTAAACCGATGAAGTGGGAGTAAAAATGATTGTGCATGTACAGAGAGTCTAGGTAGGTGGAAGCTAGATCAAACGCAGGTGATTAAATGGGCCACGGAGGGCGTAGACAACGGAAGAACCTAGTACTCTACGACGTATGCAAGCGTCATTGCAAGAGATTTGTTTGAATTTCTATGAGAGCGTAGGAGACTACGAAGCAAGGTGGCACCGCGGAATAACCGTCCTTGACAATGTATTTGTCATGGACTTTTTTTATACCCAAAAGGAGGAAGTATGATTTATCCAACATTAGAACAAGCAAAGAAATTAATAGAAGGGAAGCAATATAAGAGAATCCCGATTAAGAAACAAATTTATTCTGATTTAACTACAGCAATTTTAGTGTTAAGAAAACTTCAAAAATTAAGTTCTAATTGTTTTCTTTTTGAGAGTGCGGAGAATAACAAGCAATGGGGGCGTTATACCTTTTTAGGATACGATCCATTACTAGAAATTACCTGTAAAGATCATGTGTTAAAGGTAAATGGAGAAGAAAAGAAAGGGAATCCTAGGGAGCAAGTGAGGGCCATTCTCGAAGAGAATAAGGCGCCAATGTTAAATGGAATGCCGCCTTTTGCAGGTGGATTGGTAGGATACTTTTCTTATGATTATATCAAGTATAGTGAAGCGAGTTTGGTATTAGATGCCAACGATGAAGAAGGATTTCAAGATTTGGATTTGATGTTATTTCATAAGGTAATTGCTTTTGACCATTATAAGCAACAAATTGATTTAATTATTAATGTGGAAGTGGAAGCGTTAGAGGAAACATACGATAAAGCATTAGCTAGCTTAGCAGAGATGGAAGCAATCATTAAGCATGGTGCCTTAGCAGAAAATAAACCATTGGTATTAAAAAGTGATTTTACCGCTCTATTTGATAAAGAAGAGTACTGTGCTATGGTGGAAAAAGGAAAGAACTATATTCACGAAGGCGATATCTTTCAAGTGGTTCTATCCAATCGTCTTTGTGCGGAAATAGAAGGAAGTTTATTGGATACTTACCGAGTGTTGCGAACAACAAATCCTTCCCAATATATGTTTTATTTTTCTAGTGGAACCATTGAAATTGCAGGTGCCTCTCCTGAAACTTTGGTTAAGTTAGAACAAGGAAAAGTACATACATTCCCCTTAGCAGGAACACGTAAAAGGGGAGAAACTTTGGAAGAGGATATAGCCTTAGAAAACGATTTGCTTTCCGATGAAAAAGAGCGAGCAGAACATAATATGCTAGTTGACCTAGGAAGAAATGATATTGGTAAAATTAGTAAATTTGGAACAGTGCAAGTAGAAAAATATATGCAAATTGAACGTTATTCCCATGTCATGCATATTGGTTCCACAGTGACAGGGAAAATCTGTGAGGACTTGGATGCGATGGATGCGGTGGATGCCATTTTGCCTGCAGGTACCCTTTCAGGGGCTCCTAAGCTTAGAGCATGTGAAATTATAAATGAATTAGAAGATAATAAAAGAGGGATTTATGGAGGTGCCATCGGATATATTGATTTTAGTGGAAATCTAGATACTTGCATTGCAATTCGTTTGGCTTTTGCTAAGAACAATAAGGTATTTATTCGTTCAGGAGCAGGTATTGTAGCAGATAGTGTTCCTGAAAAGGAACATGAAGAATGTATTAATAAAGCAAAAGCTGTTATGAAAGCTTTAACACTTGCAAATGGAGGGATAGATGGATGATTCTATTAATTGATAATTATGATAGCTTTGCCTATAATCTGTACCAATTAATTGGTTCCATTCGAACCGATATTCAGGTGATACGAAACGATGTCCACACAATAGAAGAAATTCGAGCTATGAAACCAGAGGCTATTTTTCTATCACCAGGTCCAGGGCATCCAAGGGATGCAGGAGTTTGTATAGAAGTGGTTAGGCAGTTGGGAGGCGAAATTCCGATTATGGGAGTTTGTCTGGGGCACCAAGCAATTTGTGAAGCCTATGGAGGGGTAGTATCTTATGCAAAACAAATGATGCATGGAAAATCTTCTGTGGTTGAAATCGATGAAAAGTCTAAGTTGTTCCAAGATATGGGAACCACTACTAAAGTAGCTAGGTATCACTCTTTAGTTGCACTAAGAGATTGCTTGCCAGATTGTTTGACCATTACTGCTTGTAGCGAAGAGGGGGAAATTATGGCAGTAGAACATAAGGAAAAGAGAGTGTATGGAGTACAGTTTCATCCAGAATCTATTTTAACAAAAGAGGGTAAGAAAATACTAGAGAATTTCTTGGAAAAGGGGAACTACAATGATTAAAGAAGCAATTATAAAACTATCAAAGGTGGAGTCACTTGATTATGATTTAGCCTATCAAGTTATGGATGAAATTATGACAGGAGAGGCTAGTGAGGTACAAATTAGTTCTTATTTGACGGCATTAGCGGTAAAGGGAGAATCCATAGAAGAAATTACAGCTTCAGCTGCAGCGATGAGAGAGCACTGTGTACGATTGTTACATGAAGAAAAGGCATTAGAAATTGTAGGAACAGGAGGGGATCATTCCAATTCCTTTAATATATCTACTACTTCCGCTATTGTAGTAGCAGCTGGAGGCGTTCCTGTAGCAAAGCATGGAAATAGGGCGTCTTCTAGTAAAAGTGGATCGGCAGATGTATTAGAAGCCTTGGGCGTGAACATCATGATTTCTCCGGCACAAAGTGCAAAGTTGCTGAGAGAAATAGGGATTTGTTTTCTCTTTGCTCAAAAGTATCATCTTGCCATGAAGTATGTCGCTAGTGTGAGAAGAGAACTAGGGATTCGAAGTATCTTCAATATCTTAGGGCCACTTTCGAATCCAGCGGGTGCGAGTATGCAGGTGATGGGAGTATACGATGAAAAATTAGTCATGCCATTGGCACAGGTACTTTGCAATCTAGGGGTAGAGAGAGCTATGGTGGTTTATGGTAGAGATTGTTTAGATGAGATTTCGATGTGCGAATCTACAAAGATTTGTGAAGTAAAGGATGGAATCTTGCAAGAATATGAAATTTGTCCAGAACAATTTGGTTATACTCGTTGTGATAGTCTGTTACTAAAAGGTGGAGATGCTTTGGAAAATGCAGAAATAACAAGAAGCATTTTTAGAGGAGAGTTAGGGGCAAAGCGAGATGCCATTTGCTTAAATGCAGGTGCAGCTCTTTATATTGCAGGAAAAGCACCAACACTAGAAGATGGGGTGAGATTAGCAGAAAGCATCATTGAATCTGGAAAAGCAATGGAAAAGTTGGAAGAGTTCATTCTACATTCGAATGAGCAGTTGATGAATGAAAATGGAAAAGCTGTGGATTCTTCTAGAAATATTTTGAAAGAAATAGCAGAGAAAACAAAGTTACGTGTGGCAGAAAAAAAGCGCTTACTTTCTTTAGAGGATTTGATTGAAAAGGTAAGCGGAATGAAAGGAAAGCCAGCTTTTTCTTTTGAACAGGCATTACGAGAGTCCAAGATGGGATTTATTTGTGAAATCAAAAAGGCTTCTCCATCCAAAGGCGTGATTGCAAAAGATTTTCCTTATTTAGAAATAGCAAGGGAATATGAAGCAGCAGGAGCTACTGCCCTTTCTTGTCTTACAGAGCCAGACTACTTTCAAGGCGCGGATAGCTATCTAGAAGAGATAGCAAAGAAGGTGAACATACCTATCCTTAGAAAGGATTTCTTTATCGATCCCTATATGATTTACGAAGCAAAATATTTGGGAGCGGATTGTATTTTACTTATCTGTAGCTTACTAAATGATGAGGAACTGAGGTCCTATTATTTCCTTGCAACGAGCTTAGGCTTATCGGTAATTTTTGAAGCTCATGATAAAGAAGAAGTAGAGCGTGCAGTAAAGGCGGGTGCAAGTATCATAGGTGTTAACAATAGAAACCTTAAAACTTTTACGATGGATTTGCAAAATAGTATTAAATTACGATCTCATGTTTCCGAAGATATTCTATTTATTTCAGAAAGTGGGATTAAAACAAAAGAGGATGTAGCCATGTTAGTACAACATGGGATACAGGCTATTCTAGTAGGTGAAACTTTGATGCGAAGTGATAACAAAGCAGAAATATTAGAGGACTTTAGAAGTGTATTATAATGGGAGATACGTTGGAGGAGGAAGCGATGAAAGTTAAAATTTGTGGATTAAAAAGAATCGAAGATATGGAATATGCTAATCTTTATGCGCCGGATTATATAGGTTTTGTCTTTGCAGAAAGTAAGAGAAAGGTAAGTCAAATAGAAGCCAAAGAGCTAAGGACTTATTTAGAGCCTGGAATTCAAGTAGTGGGTGTGTTTGTAGATGAAGAAAAAGAAGCAATCTGTCATTGTGTTCAGGAAGGTATTATTGATGTGATTCAGCTACATGGCAATGAAACAGAAGAGGATATTGTATATTTGAAAAGTAAAACCAAAGTTCCTGTTATTAAAGCAATTTCCGTCACAGTCATTGATGATATATTGATGTGGACTAGAAGTGCAGCAGATTTTTTGTTATTAGATTATGGAAAAGGTGGTTCAGGCAAAAAGTTTGATTGGGCAGTCTTAGATCAATTGGATAATCTCTGGGAGAAAATTATTATTGCAGGAGGACTACAAGCAGAGGATGTAAGATTGTTAAAAAGTCATTATCCTTATGGAGTAGATGTCTCAGGTGGTGTAGAGGAAAATGGTGTTAAAAACGAAATGAAAATTAGGTCATTTATTCATAACGTAAGAGGACAATAGTATATTGATCATGATGGAAGGGAAATTAAGAAATGAAAAAAGGTAGATACGGGATTCATGGTGGGCAGTACATGCCAGAAACCTTGATGAACGCAGTCATTGAATTAGAGGAAGCTTATAAAGTATATAAAGAAGATCCAGAATTTCAAATGGATGTAAAGCAGCTTTTTGAAGAGTATACAGGTAGGCCTTCTAGATTATATTTTGCAAGTAGAATGTCACAGGATTTAGGCGGAGCAAAGATATATTTAAAAAGAGAAGATTTAAATCATACTGGCTCTCATAAAATCAATAATGTAATTGGGCAAATGCTACTAGCTAAGCGCATGGGGAAGAAAAGGGTAATCGCAGAAACGGGTGCAGGTCAGCATGGAGTTGCAACGGCAACGATAGCAGCATTGCTTGATATGGAATGTGAAATCTTTATGGGAAAAGAGGATACCGAAAGGCAAGCCTTGAATGTATATCGTATGAAATTACTAGGTGCTAAGGTGCATGAGGTGACCAGTGGTACAAGCACCTTGAAAGATGCTGTTTCTGAAACTATGAGGGAATGGACAAGTAGAATTGAAGATACCCATTATGTGATTGGTTCTGCATTAGGTCCTCATCCTTTTCCAGAAATTGTTCGAGATTTTCAAGCAGTAATTTCAAAAGAAATCAAAGAACAATTAGTAGCACTAGGTGAAAGCTTGCCGAATATGGTAGTTGCGTGTGTTGGTGGAGGTTCCAATGCAATAGGGAGTTTTCACCACTTCATTTCCGATGAGGATGTGAAATTAGTAGGATGCGAAGCAGCAGGAAGAGGAATGGATACCAAAGAAACGGCAGCGACTATCACCTGTGGTACTGTAGGTATCTTTCATGGGATGAAATCTTATTTCTGCCAAGATGAATATGGGCAAATAGCACCTGTATATTCCATATCTGCAGGACTCGATTATCCAGGAATAGGACCAGAACATGCTCATTACCATGACATAGGAAGGGTGAAATATGTGCCGATTACGGATGAGGAAGCTGTGGATGCTTTTGAGTACCTTTCTAGGATGGAAGGGATTATCCCTGCAATAGAAAGTGCACATGCGATCGCTTATGTTAGAAAAGTAGCCGCCAGCTTAGGGAAGGATCAAGTAATTGTGGTGACTCTTTCTGGAAGAGGTGATAAAGATTGTGCAGCCATAGCAAGATATAGAGGGGAGAATATTTATGAGTAGCCTTAGAAGCGCTTTTAGCAATGGGAAAGCATTTATCCCGTTTATTACCTGTGGAGATCCATCTCTTGATATTACTGAGAAGTTAGTATATGCGATGGAAGAAGCGGGTGCTGATTTGATTGAACTTGGAATTCCTTTTTCTGACCCTACAGCAGAAGGGGAAACCATACAAAAGGCAAATGAAAGAGCCTTATTAAGAGAGGTAACAACGGATAAAATTTTCGGAATGGTAGCAACCATTCGTTTAACTAGTGACATACCATTAGCATTTATGACCTATGCTAATGTTGTGTTTTCCTATGGAACAGAGAAATTTTTATTAAAATGTCAACAATTAGGGATTGGTGGACTTATTCTTCCAGACATTCCATTTGAAGAAAAAGATGAATTTGAAGATTTATGTGAAAAGTACCAAGTTGACTTGGTTTCTCTGATTGCACCCACTTCAAAACAAAGAATAGAAATGATAGCTTCGGCTGCTCATGGCTTTTTATATTGTGTTTCTTCGCTTGGAGTGACAGGAACAAGAACGAGTATCAATGCAAATGTGGAAGAAATGGTACAATTAGCAAAAAGTGCTAGTGATATTCCTTGTGCCGTAGGTTTTGGGATATCAAATACTGAACAAGCGAAAGCTATGGCAAAGTTTGCAGATGGGGTTATTGTAGGATCTGCTATTGTAAAGATGTGTGAAGCGTACAAAGAAGATTGTGTAGAACCTATTGCACAGTTTGTTAGAGAAATGAAGGCGGCTATTAGTTAAAACAACATGTTATATAGGATAAATGAGTCGTAAACAGTATCTACGGTGTAAAACGTAAATTTCATAATAACTTCTTATCATAAAAGAAGGGCTAAGTTGATAACCTAGTCCTTCTTTGCTTTTGCGTATATTCTTTTGTACTTTAATTTTGTTCTTCTAAGAAGTCAAATTGAGATAAGTATAAGTTGTAGTACTCGCTTTTATTCTTTAATAATTCATCATGACTTCCACGTTCTACGATACCACGTTTATCTACATACATAATGCAGTCAGAATTTTTAACAGTAGAAAGCCTATGAGCGATAATGAAAGAAGTACGTCCTTCTAATAGTCTTGCTAACCCTTTTTGTAGTAATAATTCTGTTTCTGTATCAATGCTTGAGGTAGCTTCATCTAGAATGAGAATCTTAGGATCTGCAAGGAGTGCTCTAGCAAAAGAAATTAACTGACGCTGTCCTGCAGATAATCTGCTTCCACGTTCATTTACTTCGGTGTAATAACCATCTTCCATATTACTAATAAAGTCGTGAGCACAAACTAGTTTAGCAGCTTCGATTACTTCTTCATCCGTAGCATCTAATTTACCATAGCGAATGTTATCAATGATGTTTCCAGAGAAGATAAAGCTATCTTGCATCATAATTCCCATTTGGCTACGTAGTGAGTTTAAGGTTACTTTTGAAATATCTACGCCATCCACATAGATGGTTCCAGAATCTACATTGTAGAATCTACTAATTAAATTAACGATAGTTGTTTTACCAGCTCCTGTAGGCCCTACAATGGCATAACTTTGCCCCTTCTGTGCTGTAAAGCTAATGCCATTTAGGATTGGATGACCTTCTTCATAACTAAAGTGAACGTTATCAAAAGTAACAGTTCCTTGAATCTCTGGCATTTCGGTAGCATCTAAAGCATCAGTAACACGTACTGGTTCATCAATGGTTTCAAAAATACGCTCTAAATAAGAGATGGCAGTTAATAGTGAGTTGTAAAAGGCTGCTAGGTTGTTAATCGGTGCCCAGAAGCGTCCAACAAGCATGGTAAAGAGTGTTAAAGTTCCTACGGTTAAGCTAGGTTCTGGTGCTAAGATCCACTGAATTGCCATAACGTAGATAAAAGAAGCAGTAAGCACAGAAATAAAGTCAACACTAGGACCTAGGGTAAAGTTATAGGTAACCGCCTTCATCCAAGAAGTTTTATAGCCAGTATTTAATTTGTTGAAGATCTGTTCGTTTTCATTTTCACGTACAAAGGATTGTGTTACACGAATTCCGTTGATGCTTTCCGCTATGTAGGCATTTAGATTACTTTGCTTATTTGATTGGATTTGCCAAGCAGTACGTTGTCTTTTTTTGATGATGATAATAATAAGAATCAATATAGGAAGACCAGCAAGGGAAATCAAGGTCAGGCGATAATCGGCTACAAGCATAAAAATAATAATAAGGAACAAAGTAAAGATATCGGAGATGGTATTTACAATACCATTACTCAGTAAATCACTTAAGCTATTTACATAGTTTACCACACGTACTTGAATCTTTCCATGTGGTCTGTCATCATAGTAAGAAAATGGAAGCTTTTGTAAGTGGGTGAAAATATCCTTACGTATGGTGTGGATAATGTTTTGTCCTACATTACTCATAGATAAAATCTTAGAACGAGTAAAGAGTCCTGTAAAAACAGTGATAGCAAAGGTAGCAGCTGCGACTAAAAGGATTCCATTCATATCTTGATTGGGGATAGCACTATCTATTAGATATCTAAATAGATAGGGAATGGATAAGTTTAATGCAGAGGTAATGAGCATAAAAATTACCATAATTATCATTTTCTTTGTATAGGGGCGAATATAAGATCCCAGTCTTTTTAATTGGTGGACATCAAAGCTATCTTCTAAGATTTCGTCTGTGTCATATCGATTTCTAGCCATTGTTTGCCTCCTTTTGTTCTTTTAATAAGTCATATGGTATTTCTCCATATTGGTTTCTAAATACGGATGCATAGTAGCCATTGTTTTCTAATAAGGTCTTATGGGTACCTTGTTCAATGATTCTACCTTGATCCATTACTAGAATCCAGTCTGCATCTTTAATGGAAGAAATACGATAAGCAATGATAAATACAGTCCATTCCTTTTCGAATCTCTTTAATTGAGATTGGATATAACTTTCTGTTTCCATGTCTACGGCAGAAGTAGTATCGTCTAGGATTAGGATGTTAGGATCCTTTAGTAGGGCACGAGCAAGAGAAAGTCTCTGTCTTTGTCCACCAGAAAGTCCAACACCACGTTCTCCTACAATAGTATCATATCCTTCTGGCATGGCTTGGATAAAGTGGTTGGCATCTGCCATGATAGCAGCTTTTTTCACTGCTTCAAAGCTAATATTAGGTCGTCCGTAAGCGATATTTCCCTCAATGGTATCGGAGAATAGGAATACATCTTGCATGGCCATACCCACATTGTCTCTTAAATGGTATAAATCCACGTCCCTTACGTTTTTGCCATCGATGATGACCTCACCTGAAGTGGTGTCATAGAAACGGCAAAGTAGGTTCATCAAGGTAGATTTACCAGAACCGGTAGATCCAATGATTCCCACCTTTTGTCCTGCTTTTACTTTAAAGTTAATGTCCATAACAATATCTTCATCATCTGCACGGTAAGATACATTCTTAAATTCAATATCACCTTTGATTGGATCAAAAGAGGCATTCTTATAAGGTGTTTTAACACGAGGCTCTTCATGATAAGTATTGTAAATCTTTTCGAGAGAAGCCATAAAGTTTTGGATATCATTAATCCACCAACTTGCCATACGTAGTGGGTTGTTTAGCATCCACAAATAACCATTCACTCGAATAAATTCACCAATAGTAATTTGGTCATTGATTGCTAGATAGCCACCATAAAGCATTAATATAATCGTAAGTGAAAGTGCTAGTACCTCGAAAATTGGTACATAGTTAGCCCAAATCTTAGAAGCATTTAAGTTGGCATCTCTAAAGTTGTCATTATCTTTGGAAAACTTCTCTATTTCATGTTCTTCTTTGGTAAAGGCTTTTACTACGCGATTTCCGCTGATGTTTTCCTGTACACTGGTATTTAAGGCAGAAAAGCAATCTCTATTTCTCTGGAAGGCAGGGTGCACTTCCTTGGATTGTCTGTAAGAGAAATAAGCTGTAAATGGCAAAGCAACAATCATCATCAATGCCAAAGTGATATCCACAGTAAAAACCATGATCAAAGCAAAGACAAAGAATAGTAGGTTTTGATAAACCGCATAGATAATAAAGGCCACAAAGTGACGAATAGAATCCATATCTCCTGTTTGACGACTCATCAAGTCCCCTGTACGTTTCTTGTTATAGAAGGCAAAGTCTTCTAATAGTAATTTACGATATACTTTTTCGCGCAAATTATAAACAGTTCTTTGAGAAGCGCTCTCAAATAAAAGCTGATAAATAAAACGCAACACGGAGTTGATAAGGGTAGCTCCAATTAACATTGCAATCATCATAGGTAGTAGTTCATAATTTCCAGGCGTAATTACATCATCT
>CAYJHO010000003.1:60375-66718 GCA_964369945.1 uncultured Lachnospiraceae bacterium | reverse complement strand
AGATTCCAAGATTCATGATGAACAAGTGGGGGACAGAGTCCCCTAAGGAAAATCTAGAGCCCTAAAAGTAAGGGCTCAAGATTCCGAGAGTATATTAGATAGAGTGGAGGTAAGGTATGTTCGAGCTTAGTATGATAGGAATTTCGTTATTTATTTTTTTATTAGGTTGTATTTGGTTTGTTGTTAAACTTATCAAACACGATTGCTTTGAGAAAAGTGCGGCAGTAAAGGCTCTTTTGTTCATAGGGGCTAGCCTGTTTCCCATGTATGTTGTGGGAAATATAGGAGCCTTTGGAGGGATTATTGATACCTTACTTTCCGCTTTTTTAGGAATGACTAGGGTGATTACAGGGGGCAATTCATTAAAAGATACAAGAGCAGCTATCGGAAGTTTATCCGATGAATCCTATGCTTGGATTGGAATCTATACGGCAGTTCTTCATGTGTTATCAAGCCTTTTGGTATTGGGTTTTTTACTCAGTTTTTTTAGAGAGGCTAAGTCAAAATTAATGTATGTTTTGTTTAGACAAGGGCAGTTATATATTTTCAACCATATATCAGAAAGAACTGTATTATTAGCAGAGGATATCATTAAGAATCATAAAGCAGTATTGGTATTCTTAGCAGCAGAGGCTGTCGAACGAACCAATCCTTATCTAGAGCGGCTAGCAAAGATAGAGGCAGATATTTTTTATTCTAATGTTAAGGAAGTTAAGTTATTAAAGAAATACCGAAAGCAAGAGATTCACTTTTTTCTTATGAAAGAAAATGATGAAGACAATATGAAGGAAGCCATGTCACTTGCGGATCATTACAAAGATTTAGGTGGAAAATGCCATCTTAAGATACATCTATTGCATTCTTCGAGCAAGGCTTTCTCTATTGTAGATGCAATCGAACATTCGGAACATATTTCGATTCGTTTGATACGGGAATCACAACTGTTGATTGCAAATTTATTGGATGAGCGTCCTCTCTTTTTAGCTGCGAGGCAGGAACGATTGAAGGTATTGCTTGTGGGAGCAGGAAATATAGGAATAGAAGCCCTTAGAACAGTTAGTTGGTGTGGACATACAGTAACATTACAACCTAGAATCCTAGTGGTCGATGAGAATTCAAAGCGAGAAGATAAAATCCGTGTAGAGTACCCGGAGTTAATAACGGAAGAGGGAGCGATTAGCTTTCATCGTATGAATGTGGAAAGCTCCGAGTTCTATCAGTTATTAAAGGAACATGCTGATATTTCCTATATCATCTGCGCCTTAGGAGATGACACTTTAAATCTGAAGACAGGAATGAGGATGAGGGAGTATTTAGAAGGGGTTCGCTATCAACAACTTAAAGACCAAGTGGATACTAGAAAAGCACAAATACATATTTATTTGTCAAATCCATTTCTTTATCAAACAAGTAAAGATTTGCGGATGGATGGAAAGAAGGCATATGACTTAGAGGCCTTTGGAAACTTAGCTGAAATTTATACTTGGGATCGCATGCTCTATCCAAGGCTTGATTATTTGGGAAAAGCAGTGAACCGGTTTTATGCTAGAGATTATTACAAGAATGAAATTGCACAGGCAGAGGAGTCTAAGCGAGCAGAGTTATTGCGAGAAATACACCGAGAAGCGGATAGTCTTTATTACAAAAAAGAATACAATCGTAATTCCTCCATTGCTCTTGGTATGCATACGAAATACAAAATATATTCTTGTGTCACAGAATTAATTGGAGAACAAGTAGATCCTAAACTGTGGAGAGAAGAAATTAGCCATGAATTAATTGATTATTATTATAGTCGCATGAAAGATGCTACGATTGTGGAAGAATTGGCCAAAGCCGAGCATAGAAGGTGGAATGCCTATATGCGTAGTCAAGGTTGGTGTGGAGCAGATTTTGAAACCTTACGTTCCTGGTATGGTATCGATGGAAACAATTGGAAAAATATTTCTGCCAAGAGAAATGCTTGTATTCGCACTTGGGATGGATTAGATGAATTAGATCAATGGCTCAAAACTAACTATGGGGAAGATAAGAACTTTAAAGAGCTAGATCGTATTATGGTAAGAGCGGTAGCAGAAATTGCGTGGGAAGCTAGGAAATTAAAAGGAATAGATTAAGAATATAGTTTGATTCATAGGAGTCTGCGGCATGAAAAAGAGTCGCAGACTTTTTAATTTATATTTTTTTAATAATTATATTTTAGAATATTATTGACATTGGCATATTATTCGTTTTATAATATTGTTAAGTTAAAAGAAAGGAAGTGATTTATTTGGGGTTTCAAATAGGAGGAGCGATACTAGATTTTGTAGTTCTTAGTATCCTTAAGAACAAGGACGAGTATGGTTATACTTTGACACAGCAAGTGAGAGAGCTTTTAGATGTATCAGAGACTGCCATGTACCCAGCTTTGAAGAGATTACAAAAGTCAGACTTATTAGAAACTTATGATATGCCTTACCAAGGAAGGAATCGTAGGTATTATAAGTTGACAAGAGCGGGTGAACAGGCTTTGGTAAATTATTTAGAGGAATGGAATAGTTTCAAGAGAAATTTAGATCAGATAATAGGAGAAAGTGAAGATGGTAGAGAAGTATTATAATGAATTATCTGCATGTTTATATAGGATTCCGAAGGAAGATAGAGAGGAAGCAATCGCATTTTATCAAGAATACGCGATGGAAGCAGATATAACAGAGTATGACAGAATGGTTGAGTTATTTGGGACGCCAAAGCAGGCGTCAACAAATATTTTAGCAGACTTAGCAGTAAAGCAAATTGCAGCTAGTCATGAAAAGGGAAAAGAAGATAAGGTAGTAAAGGGATTTCTGATTGGACTATTGGCCTTGTTTAGTGCTCCCGTTGCCCTTCCCTTAATGATAGCAGCGGCAGCAATTATATTTGCAGTAATGGTCACTATATTTGCATTGATTTTCTCCATTGCTGTAACGGTAGCAGCTTTGGGAGTATCAGGAGTAATATCTGTGATATTAGCACTTGTTAATATTGGAGTGGTATCTGCAGGGATGACATTAAAAGGAATAGGCGTGGGATTGTGCTTTATATCATTATCTATTGTAGTTATTTATTTCGGAGGGATTTTCGTTAAATGGTTGATGAAAACAATTACAATAAATATTTCTAAAGGGGTACAGAAGAGAAATAAGGATAAGAGAGGTGAAATATAATGAAAAAGAGTGCATTACTGATAATAGTTGGGATTGGAATTGTAGGATCGGGATTATTTGTAGCAGGAGCAGTACTAGATGGAAATCCATTTGTTCGTTTGAGTTTTGGTGGTCATTATGAGGAAAATGAAGCAGAATTGACAGATTTAGATTCCTTTGACCGTATTGAGTTAAGTACTATAGCAGGGGAAGTTAATCTATCTTATGGAGATGAGTTTAGTGTAGAATATAAATTGTCCTCACAAGAGAAGATTGAACGGGTAGAAGTGGATAATGGGACTCTTTATTTTGAAGTGAATGATAATGTATTTTCGCCGGATAATATTGGCATTGGAGTTAATTTTAATATAGCAGAAACAGGTGGATATATTAATATTACAGTTCCAAAAGGAACAGAATTTACTAGTATTAACTGTAGCAATGTTTCGGGAGATATGGAAATATTCGGAACCATAGAAGAGCTAGGTTTAAATACAGTATCTGGAGAGTTAGAAGTAGGGGATGCAGAATCTAGTTTTGATACTGTAGTATTAAATAGTGTATCGGGAGATTGCATGCTAGAAGGCACCTTAGCAAAAGAAGCTGAAATGAATACAGTTTCTGGGGACATTGAATTGGAACTACAGGGAAATAGCGTATCAATTAAGGCAAATACATTTGGTGACGTTAGTGTCAATGGTGACGAAAAAAGTGCCACCTATCAAAGTGATGAAGGTGACACTCAGCTAAATTTAAATAGTGTATCTGGTGATATTAGTATAAAAACAAAATAGTAACTATCTCTTAGGCTTTCTACCACCAAGTAGGAAGCCTAAACCAGTTCCAGCTAGCCCGCCGATAATGTGTGCAAATTGAGAAACATTGTCTTTAACAAAAATAGCTGCATATACTTCTTGGCCTAGATAAATTATGGCAACCAAGATCAAAGTCAAAGGAATCTTGCCATTCTCCATACCTGAAAAGGAAGATAGAATAATAAGCATAAAGACGATACCACTAGCACCTAACATTGCAGTTCCAGGGAAGAAAATCCACTGTAAAATACCAGATAAAAGAGCCGTTAATAAAATGCACATAAGAATATTTCTGCTACCATATTTTTCTTCTAAAGCAGGGCCAATCACTAGTAGAAAAATCATATTATTGGTTAAGTGATTTAAGTCTCCATGCCCTACGATATGTCCGAAAAAGCGAACATAAGTCAAAGGATCTAGTAGGGAAGAGCGATAGACTGAGAAAAAATAGCTGGTAGTTGTCCCAGATGTAATCACATCAAGAAGTAGAACCACAAGAGAAAGCAAGACTAATCCCAAGATGATAGGAGAGTTAAATTGTATTTTTTTTAGTAGATTCATAGAATACCTCACAATAAATTATTTCTTTTATCTTAACATATTTTGTGGGAATACAAAAGGAAATAATGAAAAATGAAAGTAAAGACAGATAAAAAAGAATTCAAAACTGCTATTGCCTGACAAAATAGAGTTTGTTATACTAGTAACTATATAGGAATAATTTGGCGATGTAAGGAGAGGTGGATATGGAACAAAATATACTGTTAATTGTAGTGGGTATCTTAGTAACAATTGTATTTGTAGGATATTTAAATGAGAAGCTTTTTAAAATATCAGATGAAATAGCTCTTTTGTTAGTTTCTTTGGTCATCAGTATTGGTATTGCCCTTTACTCTAGTTTTGTTAAGGAACTATCTTATTCGGGAGATGCAGTGCACTTTTTGAGAGAAATTTTAATAGATGGAATGCTTTGTTTTATGCTCTTTGCTGGAGCCTTTAAGATTAGTTTTCACAAAATCAAGAGTCAATTAAAATCAATAGGTCTTATGGCATTGGTTGCAACTATTTGTTCGGCACTTATTTATGGGATTTTGTTTTGGGGGATTTTGGTTGTAGGCGTCGGTTTACCAATGAATTTCTGGCACTGCTTATTATTGGGTGCCGTAATTGTACCAACGGATCCGATTGCTGCAATGAGTATTCTGAAGAAGGTAGGTTTAGCAAAGGATACAGAATTATTGGTAGAAGGAGAATCTCTATTTAATGATGGTGTTGGTATTGCATTGTTTATTATTATTTCTCAATTAGTGGAAAGTGGCGAGAGTAGCTTTGACTTTTTGAATTTCATGTTTTTGCTATCAAAAGAAGTCTTGGGCGCGATTGTGATAGCGATTATAATATCCGTTATTATGCTCTACTTTTTTAAGAGAACTACTTGTAAGCAGATGGAAGTAATGATTAGTTTATTAACAGTGGCAGCTATTTATGTAGTTTGTGAGTATTTAGGTTTTTCTAGTGCGATAGCAGCAGTTGTTTGTGGAATTACGTTTGCAAGTGTGACAGAGCGTTATCGAAAAGAAGATAGAAGGTTATATAATGACTTTTGGTTAGTTCTTGACACGATGCTAAATAGAACCTTATATATTTTCTTAGGTACTACAATATTAAGCGTTTATGCCTTTGGGATTACTTATCTTTATGTAGGAATCGTTGCTATCATTTGTAGTTTTCTTGCACGTTTTGTAGGAGTCTATACGGCAGGTATCTTTATCAAAGAAAAGCCTCAAGGCCTGCGGCCTATACCATTTGCTTTCTTTTTTACTTATGCTGGATTAAAGGGAGCGTTAAGTTTAGCATTAGTAGTAGATACAGCTACCATATTGGATGTTGATATTTTCCACCTATTTCTAGTAGCTACTTTTTCTATTGTTATGTTCACCACCTTAGTGCAAGGGCTCAGTGTTGGCAAAATCTATAAGTTAGTAAGCAAGTAGCAAAAAACCACGCAAAAGTGGAGGAGATAGATTTGCGTGGTAAAAAGCTAGCCCAAGTCAACCAAGGCAGTAGCAAAAAACCACGCAAAAGCAGAGGAAGAAGATTTGCGTGGTAAAAAGCTAGCCGAAGTCAGCCAAGGCAGTAGCAAAAAACCACGCAAAAGCAGAGGAGATAGATTTGCGTGGTAAAAAGCTAGCCCAAGTCAACCAAGGCAGTAGCAAAAAACCACGCAAAAGCAGAGGAAGAAGATTTGCGTGGTAAAAAGCTAGCCGAAGTCAGCCAAGGCAGTAGCAAAAAACCACGCAAAAGCAGAGGAGATAGATTTGCGTGGTAAAAAGCTAGCCCAAGTCAACCAAGGCAGTAGCA
>CAYJHO010000003.1:32770-60275 GCA_964369945.1 uncultured Lachnospiraceae bacterium | reverse complement strand
AAAGCTAGCCCAAGTCAACCAAGGCAGTAGCAAAAAACCACGCAAAAGCAGAGGAGATAGATTTGCGTGGTAAAAAGCTAGTCGAAGTCAGCCAAGGCAGTAACAAAAAACCACGCAAAAGCCGCGGTAAGCATTTTGCGTGGTAATAAGAGTCTGAAAGCGCGAGAAGCTAAAAAGGAAAGCAGTAAATTAGGTCAGAAAAGGATTGTAAAAGCGCTCTCCATCATAATAAGTCACTATGATACTAAATGCTAAGAGTAGAAAGCCTAGAAGCAGTGCAATGTAATCATTTCGCTTCATGGGCTTTTTTCGATACCAAGTACGAGATTTGTGTTTACCAAAGCCTCGTAGCTCCATCGCATTTGAAATGGTTTCAATACGCTCTAAGCTAGATAGAATGAGAGGGAAGATTATGGAAATCGCGTTTTTGATTCTTTTATGAATGGCTTCCTTTTTGCCCAATTCGATGCCACGAGCCTGTTTTGCCTGGCTGATACTATGGTAGTCTCGTTGAATATCAGGAATATAGCGAAGGGCAAGTGCGATGGCATAACTTCCACGATAAGGTAAACCGATGGAATTTAAACTAGATGCAAATTCACTAGGATCCGTGGTACTAATAAATAGTAAAGCGATGGGCATTGCAATAAAATATTTCAAACTAATATTCAAGGTATAAAATAGCTGTTCTAGAGTAATGGAGTAGGGACCGAAAAGATGCAATATTTCATGTCTTGTTCCATAGATTTCCACACCCTGTTCTGGCGAAAGTAGAAAAATAAAAAAGTTGTTTAATGCAAGGAATACCAGCATTAATATTAGAACTAATTTCACTTCGCTTACTTTGATTTTCCCAATGCTAAAGGCTGTTAGGGAAAAGAATAACATTACAAACAATACGCGGGTATCGTAGGTTATCATTCCTGCAGCACTAAAAAGTAAGAACACAGACAATTTTGTAGTTCCCGTTAGTGCATGTATGATACTTTTTCTTGGCAAGTAAGCCATAACGGCAGTGTTAGCCATATTGTCTCACCTCTCGATCTATTTCAATAAATTTCTCTACAAAATCTTCAGCCTCAGGAATATGACAGAGATTTGCTAGCGTAAACAAGCTAGTCTCTTTTAAAGAAGCTTCCTCAATTAGACTAGAATTACAAAGTACCTGAGCGGCACTTTTATCAGCAATCAAATGAGCATTAGAAAAGACAAGGGCTCTATTTGTGTATTCCAACATTAAATGCATATCATGGGTAATCATGACTATGCTGACTCCCTGGCGGTTTAATTCACACAAAAATTCCATGATTTCAGTATAGTGCTTAAAATCTTGCCCAGCTGTAGGCTCATCTAGAATGATAAGTTCAGGATCTAGAACTAAGACACTAGCGATGGTAACTCTTTTCTTTTGGCCAAAGCTAAGTGCAGAAATAGGCCAATTACGAAATGGGTAAAGGCCACATATTTTCAAGGTGTTTTCTATCCTCTCTCTACGTTCGTCTTCTGTCATAGAGTAAGATAAAAGGCCAAGGGCCACCTCATCATAAATCATGGGACAACTAATCATTTGATTTGGATTTTGCATGACATACGCAATGTGTTTTGCTCGACTGCGTATATTATCTTGTAAGATAGAGCGTCCCTTCCAGAGAATATCTCCGCTGGTAGCATCTTCAAAACCACAGATTAGTTTAGATAAAGTGCTTTTTCCAGCCCCATTCTTTCCTACAATACTGATCATTTCTCCTTGTTTTATTTCAAAGGAAACCTGGTCTAGTGCCCGCACTCCATCACGATAGGTAAAACTTAAGTCTTTTACTTCTAGCAATGTTTCCTTGGTAGATTTCACCTCTAGTGCTTCCGATTGTTCATACCATGCTTGTACGGATGCCTTGTCCGATTTGCTTAAGGATAGCTGATCTAAATAAGCAGGATTTATGGTGGGAGAAATGGTAACATTAGCATATTTTAAGGCAGCTAAATAAAGTGGTTCACGAATTCCGTGGGTATCCAATAAATTGGTAGAGAGCAGTTCGTTTGGACGCATATCAGCAGCGATTCTACCCTCGTTCATTAGGATAATACGATCCACCTGTCGGTAAAGAACATCCTCTAGACGATGTTCAATGATGATAACTGTGGTGTTTGTTTTCTTTTGGATCGAGTCGATGAGATCGATGGCCTCTTTTCCTGTTGCAGGATCTAAGTTTGCCAAAGGCTCATCAAAAAGCAGAATCTTAACTTCATCAACCATGATGCCAGCCATGCTGACACGTTGTTTTTGTCCGCCAGAGAGTTCGTGGGGAGCATGATCAAGGAAATCTTCTAGATGTACAAGTTTAGCACAGCTAGCAACCGTTTCTTTCATCCCCGTTTGAGCAATCATGTCATTTTCTAGAGCAAAAGCGATATCTTCTGCAACCGTAAGTCCAATAAATTGTCCGTCTGGATCTTGTAAAACAGTCCCAACTAGTTTTGATAATTCAAAGATACTGCTGTTTTTGGTTTCTACATCTTGAATGTGTAGACTTCCACTGCTTTCCCCTGGATAGCTAAAAGGAATCAAACCATTGATACAGTGGCCAATGGTACTTTTTCCGCTTCCAGAAGGTCCAACGATTAGTATCTTTTCACCAGGATAAATCGAAAGATTGATATCGTGAAGGGTTGCCTCTGATTGTGCATGATATTGAAAATTGAAATTTTTAAATTGAATAAGAGCTTCGTTCATTTTTCACCCTTTCCTCCATGAAATAAGAGGCAGGAATCATCCTGCCTCTACAATTAGTCTTTTTTGAGAGAACCCTTTTGGGTACGAGTTTTCGCATAAGCAATAGCTAATAGTCCACCAACTACAATACTTGCGAAGGCATTGATTAAAGTTGCTGTAGTTCCTTGCAAAAATACTTTTTCTGCTGGTTCCGCATAGAGTAAAATATCAAGTCCTGGAGCAACAAGCAACCAAGAGACAGCATTGGCAACGAGGCAAAAGAGTGCATAGATAGCAATTTTCTTTACCGTAAATTGTCCTTGCGGCAACGCGATTTTATTAGAAGCAAGCCCTACAATAATTCCTACCATAGCAGAAGCAATAATCCAGCTCCACCAAGGGCTACCACCCCAAGAAATATCAATCAAGGTGTGACCAATGAGTCCAATTAAGCCTCCTGCAAGTGGACCATATAGTATGGCAAATAAGCAAAGTACTGCATATTGGATGGTTAAATTTGTATTTGGAATACCAGTTGGAATCGCTAAATAGCGACCGATTACAAAAAATAATGCTGCACCAATTCCG
Source organism: uncultured Lachnospiraceae bacterium (assembly GCA_964369945.1). Taxonomy (GTDB): domain Bacteria; phylum Bacillota; class Clostridia; order Lachnospirales; family Lachnospiraceae; genus RGIG6307. Next base: position 56,977 of record CAYJHO010000003.1, on the reverse strand, counting down.
ATGGCAACTACTGTTTTTATAGACATTTTATTCATTCTAAATCTCCTTTGTAAGAAAAGTATTATTTAAACAATTTATTATATCCTTATTTCACTTATCTGTCAATTTTATTTCTAATGAAAAACTCCATATTTTCTGTCAATAAATGCTAAATTGCCTTGAAACAGATGGATTTTGATGGTATTATTTGATAAAAGGGATTTATGGTGTTTGTTGTGAGTTTAAAGTGTGTGAGGATATGGAGAACGAAATGAAGATAAATCAAATGTTAGACCGTATGGCGAAAAGTCAAGAACCAGAATTGTATATTAAAGAGCTGATTCAAATGGTGGCAATGGAGCAAGATCAGACGAGGTATTTGCAGATTTTTCCTAGATTGGCTCAGATATGTATGGAAAGTCAATCTTTGAATATGGCACGCTTTTTGATTGATATTAAGATGCTCAGCTATCAAATGGATTTGAGTTTATTAGAGACTAAGGTGCTTAAGGAGTACTTTTTGGCACAGATGAAGCTAGCTGCTACCTTTCCACCTTTTGTTCCTAGAAATCAGATTGACTGGGAGCCTGAATTTGTATCTATTTATATGGACACTTGTCTAAAAGTACGTAGTTTTTCAGATGATTTATTAGCATTTTATTATTATGGATTTTTTGATCAGGCAGTTCCTATTACTTGTTGTCACTGTGGAAATGACTTGCATAGTGTTTATATTGATGAGAAAGATAGTGCTCCTGCCATTAGCAAGAGAATGGTAGAAGAACAGGGATGGAATCGCATCGATTATGATAATATTTATCTATGGTACAGTAGTGCCTTAACCAATATAGGAGAAGAACACATCAGTAAGAAAATACCGTATTTATATGGTAGCTATGTCTGTTCTGTTTGCCAAAAGGAAAATGTTGTGATAGAGGCCATAAAAAAGAGTATTCGTAGTAAACACAATATAGTTGCTTTGAACCTAGTTTATTTAAATAAAATACAAGAAATTTATGAAGAAATAGATCAGGAAGAAGACAGGTGGTATGATAGCATGTGGTATTTTGCTAGTTACTTAGCTAGTTTGTATCATCAAATAGAGGGAAAGAATAGTTTGCGAGCTTGCTATTTTCAACTTCATGCAGCTAGTAAAGTTTCTGAGTTTTATGGGGAAGAGTGGCAAGGAAATTTAATAAACGAGTTGAAACAAAAGATACAAGTCCATAGTTTAGAAACAGAAGATTTAGCGGATGCAAATTATCTAATGGCAATTAATTTGATCCAAGGAGAATCCTTAGGAAAAGATAAGCAACTAGAGGCCATTCAGTATTTTGAGAAAAGCTATCAATGGTATGCTACGGTATTAGGAGAGCGTCATAAGAAAACCTTAGAAGTTAAGAAAAATTTATTAGATGCTAAGACAAAAGATCCACAGACAAATCTTAGTGAACTTCTAGTAGAACTAGAAAAGCTAGAAGGAGATGCTAGTAGTACCCTAAAAGATATTTCAGATTTTCAACACTTAGTGGCTAGAAAATATGCAGAGCGAGAATTATATCAAAAGGCGATAGAATATTATGGTTATTACCTAGAGTATTTGCACACCGTTTATGGTGGTGAGTCTACTCTTGTGGCAGAGGCAAAGCGAAGGATGGCCGATTTTTATGTATCAAGCAAAAATTTTGATCAAGCAGTTATTTTGTATGAAGAGGCACTTGCTATTCAGGTAAAAGAATTAGGAAGTCAATATTTGCTACCACCTATTTTTCGAAATGTTATGCACCAAGGACTGAAAATATTTGGAGTTGCAAAAGGGGATCACGAGTTACAGCATAAAGCCTGTGCTGCTAGTGAATCTTACGGGGATATCGCAAATATTCAATTGCTTATGAGAGATACAAAGGCAGCTTTAGTTTCCTATCAAAAAGCCTTAGAGTTAATAGAGTGGGTACTGCCAGATTATCATTCTAAATTGGGGAATTTGCATCTCACCAAAGGAGCTTGTTTCGTGGAATTACAAAAAGAAAAAGAAGCAATGCAAGAGTGGGGGCAGGCAATCGTTTTGTTAGAAACGGCTAGTAAAGAGGCAAGGCATCCAGATGAAATTGTGAGTGTGCGAGAAAATTTTGATAATGTGATAGAATGTGTAAAGGAAGTAAGCTTGGAAAAAGAGTATTTGTTGGAATTTTTAGGCGAGAAAGGACACAAACTTTACATACAATATGCTTGATGTATTCGTAGGGATATATTATAATATTAAGAAAATTACAGCAAAGGTTGGTGGCAATATGAATACAAAAAAATATGTATATGAATACGATGATTATGAAGATGGAAATTGCGATGCAGAAACAATGGCAGAACAGATATTAAATGATCCAGATTTATCTAGCTTAGATGAAATTGTGGTTGGTTGTTGGGGCGAAAGCTATGACAATGGAGCACAAGCAATTATTGATGTTTTTGTTAATAACCCAGATGCCTTTGCCAATATTAGCTCACTGTTTATCGGTGATATGGACTATGAAGAGTGTGAAGTATCATGGATTGAACAAGGGAATTATAGTAAATTGTGGGCAGCCTTACCTAATTTGAAAAAGCTTACCATTAAAGGTGCTACAGAATTAGAGTTAGGGGCAATCAGTCATGCAAAGTTAGAAAGCTTAGAATTGATTTCAGGAGGCTTACCAAGTAATGTGCTAGCGTCCATTGCAAAAGCAGATCTTCCTAAATTAGAAAAGCTTAATCTCTATATTGGAGTAGAAGATTATGGGTTTTCAGGTGATATAGCAGAAGTAAAAGCTGTGGTAGATCAATGCAAAAACTTCCCTAGTTTAAAGTACTTAGGAATTGGCGATAGTGAGTTACAAGATGAGATTGCAGAATATGTTATGAATTGCAAGGTCTTAGAATCCCTAGAAACTCTTGATTTTTCTAATGGAACATTAAGTGACGTTGGGGCGAAATCTATCTTGGAGAAGAAAGATAGATTAGTAGCATTAAAGACTTTGAATTTAAACTATCATTTTATGTCGGATACTATGATGGAGACGATCTCTAAATTACCATTTGAAGTGCTGATAGGAGAACAACAAGTAAATGATGAAGAATATGGAAACTACCCAATGCTTACCGAGTAAGCAGCAGTGCCCCATGATTCTTGTGGGAGATTTGGCATCGAAACGAAGCGAATATTTTACAAAAGCTGCCAAGGACTTTGGGTTAGGTGTAAAGGTGATTCCATGGACACAGCTGGAGTCAGTGATAAAACAAGTAGGAGAGCATTCCTATGTTAAATTAGATCCGCCGCCAAGTTGTGGGGCGTTACTGGAAACTTTGCCAGATTTTATAGAGGCATACCAAAAACAGTTAAATAGGTTACAGGAAATAAAGGGGATGCAGTATAGCAATTCCCCTTTTGCTGTGTTAGAAACCTTAGACAAAAAGAAATGTAAGAAACGCTTAGAAGTAGCAGGTATCCCAACCACAACTGGGCTGGAAATACAAGCGAAAAACTACCAGCAGCTTGTAGAAGAACTGGGAAAACGAGGGCTTTGCCGTGTGTTTCTTAAGTTGAACTATGGATCCGGAGCAGCGGGTGTAGTAGCCCTTCAAATCAATCCAAAGACAAGACAAGGAATTGCCTATACTAGCTTGAATTTGGATGAAAACAATAAATTAATCAATACTAAAAAGCTGTTAAAATGGACGAAGCAAGAATTTTTAGATAAGATGATAACAAAGCTATTAGACTTTGATTTGATTGTGGAGCGCTGGGAAAGCAAAGCAAAATATCAGGGGAAATCCTATGATCTAAGAGTGGTCTGTCAGTTTGGTAAAGTTGCCTATCTATTGGCTAGATCAAGCAAAGGACCCATCACGAATCTACATTTGAATCATGGAGCCATTGCCATAGAAGATCTGTCCTTAGAACCAGATGTTATTGCTAACATTCATTCCCTAGCACTAGAAACCATGGATTGCTTTACAGGATTAGAAATAGCAGGAATTGATATTTTGGTGACGCCTAGCGGAAGGCTTAAAGTAATAGAAGTAAATGCCCAAGGGGATCAAATTTATCAGGATATGTATCAGGAAAACAAGATTTATAAACAGCAAATACAGCACATGATTTCTAATATTCATGTTGGACAAGGGGAGAGACTATGAGTGAATTACCAATAGAAGCATTAGGACTAGGAGAGGGTGACCAAGAGATTGATATGAACCAGATTGTAGGAAGTCATAACATATTATTTGTATGTTTAGATACCCTTCGATATGATGTGGCCAAGGATTTAGAACTTAAGGGAGAAACACCAGTGATAAATTCTTATGGGACGTGGGATAAAAGACATGCACCAGGGAATTTTACTTATCCATCTCATCAAGCTATGTTTTCAGGTTTTTTACCGAGTAGCGTGGAAGCCATTCCTTTGTTAGAGAGGGAGAGACTTTTCTTTCCAAAGGACATTGGCCTAGGACGAAAGCCGCCAAAGAAGGCCTTTGCCTTTGAAGGAGCAACCTTTGTAGAGGGACTTGAAAAAGTGGGATATGAGACCATCTGTGTTGGAGGTGTGGCTTTTTTTAATAAGAGAAGTGATTTGGGAAGGGTCTTGCCGAATTTATTTCAAAAGAGTTATTGGAATCCTTCCTTTGCTTGTGACGTGTTGGAGAGTGTTGATCACCAAATTGATTTTATCAGAAAAAAGCTAGCACAAAGAGAGTCATCAAAGCCTCTTTTTCTGTATTTAAATATAGATAGTATTCATTATCCAACTGCATTTTATTTAGAAGGTGCCAAAAAGGATAGTATAGAAACCCATGCAGCGGCATTAAAGTATGTAGATGAGAGGATCGGAAGTTTATTTCAAATATTTCAAACATTAGGAAAGACCTTTGTCATCCTATGTTCCGACCATGGAACTTGTTACGGAGAAGACGGATATCAATTTCATAATATATCCCATGAAAAAGTATATACCGTACCCTATAAGCATTTTATCTTAGAAGAGAGTGAATAAGGATGAAGCAAGAAAAACGATATCGTCAATATATGTATAGTTACCCCCATAAACTCGCTTACCGAGAGGTGGAGAAACGAGAGGTAATAGAAGCACTAGAGAAGATAGAAGAGAAAGCCTTACATTTGTATATCCATATTCCTTTTTGTAAGGGACATTGTGGGTATTGCAACCTTTTTGCCATCCACCATGTGGAAAAAGATCTATTAGAAGCCTATGTGGATGCGATGATAAGGCAAATCCAGCAATATGCTAATTATATTTTGAAAAGTGGAGCAAAAATAGAGAGTATCATCTTTGGAGGTGGTACTCCTTTTGTGCTTGATATCAGCCATTTTGATAAGTTGTTTACTGCCTTAGAAGAGGCGTGGTGTGTGAACCTATCGGAGTGTAGAATAGATATAGAAACATCACCAAGGGATACCAGCCAAGAAAAGATAGATTACCTGATGAAAAAAGGCTTATTTCGTATTAGTATAGGGGTTCAATCTTTTGTGAAAGCAGAATTAAAGGCCGTAAGGCGTGGCCACGACAAGGCATCTTGTGAGCAAGCCTTAGGCATGATTCAAAAAGCAAAGCCAAAGTGCTTTAATATCGACTTGATTTACGGAATAGAAGGGCAAAGTATCGACTCTTTCTTAAGCAGTATAGAAACAGCACTAAGTTATGAACCTAGCGAAATTTTCTTATATCCTCTTTATATCAGACCAAAGACTCCTCTTTATGGAAAGATGCAGGTACAGGAAAGTTTGCAGTATGAAATGTATCAAAAGGCAGTTTCGTATTTAAAAGAAAAAGGCTATCATCAATCTTCGATGAGAAGATTTGTAAAAAGGAAGGAACAGGAGGTTAGTAGCTGTGGCTTTGAGCAGAGTATTTCGATCGGCTGCGGTGGGAGATCCTATTTAGGAGATTTACACTTTTGTACCCCTTATGACTTAGAGCCAAAAGCTACAAAGCAGATATTGAAACAATTTTGTGAGTCTGTAGATTTCACAGAGGGTATGACTGCTTATCGATTAGATAGGGAAGAGTGTATGAGAAGATTTGTGGTCAAAAATTTAGCATTCCACACAGGTCTTAATAGAGCTGACTTTCAGCAGATGTTTCAAGGTGATGTAGTAGAGTATTTCTCAGAGCTATTTCAGAAATTAGAAGGAGAAGAATATATCTATTATGAGAAACAGATGATTAAGATGACAGAAAAGGGCTTTGGGAATGCAGATCAAATCTTAAGCTATTTTATTTCAGAGAAAGTAAGAAAAGGGATGCAAAGTGAAAGAAATTACATATAGAGGAATGTTACGAAGCTGTAATTATTCCTGCAGCTATTGCCCATTTGCAAAACGAAAGTATTCCAAAACGGAAAGCCAAAAGGATCAAGAAAGCTTAGCAACGTTCTTTCATGAAATAGAACAAAGGAAGGAAGAGGTAAGTATTTTGATTGCTCCGTATGGAGAAGCTATGATACACAAGTATTATCAAGAAACTTTAATACGGTTTAGTCAGTTAAACCAAGTGAAGCAGATTGGAATACAGACCAATGGAAGTTTTTCTATAGAGGAGTTTACTTTCTTAGTAGAAAAGCTTGGTGGTGTGGCAGCTAAAATTCATTTTTGGATTAGTTTTCATCCAGAAATGATAGAACAAAAATCATTTGTAGAAAAAGTAAGAGAAATCAGTAAGAATTTCCCCCTTTGCGTAGGGGTGGTTGGAGAAGAAAAGAAATTACCAGAAATCGTCAAGTTAAGACGAGAAATACCAGATAAGATCTACCTATGGATTAATAGAATGGATGGAATGAAAGGAAACTATCAGCCAGAGACGATAGAACAATTTCTTGCGATAGATCCTATGTTTTCTTGGGAACTAAAGACATGGAAAGCACAAACTTGTCATTGTATAGGGCAGGGAGGTGAAGCGTTACATGGCTTTTACCAAGGGAAGGGCAGTCTAGCTTCATGTATTCGTCATTTAGATAGCACAGCGAGGTGCAAAGGAAATCAATGTAACTGTTATCTTTCCTATAGTCATTTAAATCACTTTAGGCAGGCACAAAACTTCTTTGGAATAGGGGCACATTTAAGGATTCCCAAGGTGGAAACTTATTGCAAGGAATAGGAAAAATGTGTATACTATTTGGTAGAGTTCATTCGTAAGAAAGGGAGGGAATAGTGAAAATAAATGCGAAAAATAAGATAGTGGATATTAGCATTGTGATAGGGGTCACCTTGGTATTTGCACTATTGGTAGGAATTGTTTTTTCCTATTATCACGATCTTAATGATGACAGTTTGATGAAATCTATTCTATCAGGAAGTTATACTGGCAAACCCCACGGACAAAATGTTCAGTTTTATTATCCGTTAGGTGCAGCGCTAGCGTTCTTGTATAGTCTATTTCCTAAGTTGCCAATCTTTGGATTGTTTTTGTTGCTTTGCCAATGGATAGCTCCTATGATGATATCCTATTGCTTTATAAGAAAAACACAGAAGCTTTGGCTGAAACTTGCGGTCAGTTTTTTGGTGAATAGCTTGATTCTTGGAATTATGTTACAGCATTTTGTATTCATCCAATATAGTGTTACTAGTAGTATTCTTGTTGGAACGGCTATCCTATATTTTTATACCAATCAGATTTCATGGAAAACTAGCATGGTATTAATCGCACTTTTAAGTATTGCTGTTTGTATACGAGAAGAAATTGTATTTTTAACCTTGCCTTTAGTGGCCTTAGTAGGTTGTATCAAGTGGAGTCAAGAAAAGCAAATCTTTAGTGTGCATAATAGAAAGAAATATCTAGGCTTATTCGCAGGGATTCTAGGAGGTATCCTTCTATGTTTCCTTGCCGATACTTGGTATTTGTCACAAGATTCTTGGGCAGAGTTTATGGACTTCTATGAGGCAAGAACACAAGTATATGATTATCGTTATATTCCAAGTTATGCTGAGCATGAAAAGTTTTATCAAGAAATAGGATTAGAAGCAATTGATGTAACAAGTTTAGAAAATTATAATTATGGTATCAATGTCAAGATTAACACAGAGGTGTTAAGAGAAATTGCAGAATATGTAGATCGTATCGATACGAGAACTAGCATTGATAAGTTGCATGAAATTAGGGGAGAATATACGTATCGCTTATATGCCATGCCTTGGATGCCAGGAAACGAAGCACCATGGAATCTTTTAATTCTTGGCTCCTATGTCTTATTAGGCCTCTGTTATGTATTCAAAAAAGGACAAAGAAGGCAGCTGATTGGAGTAGCTTTGTATTTTCTCTTGCGAACACTACTATTAGGCTATATTATGTGGCAAGGAAGAGAGCCGATTCGCATACTTCATTCCTTATACTTTGTAGAGCTATGTGGTCTTTGGGCGATGTTGACATCACAAATAAATTGGAAAAAGTATGGAAAGTACAAAATAATGGGATTATTTTTGCTCGCCTTAACATTGCTCTCATATCAAGTTGCTAATGTATGGGAGATTAAAACACAAAGAGATGCACAAAACGAAGCATTTTTAGCACTATATGACTATGTGGAAGAAAATGAAAAATCCTTCTTTTTTCTGGATGTATATTCTACAGTTTCTTATTCGGAGCCTTTATTTTCTGGCCAAGGAGTAGAATTAGAAAACTTCGATTTAATAGGAGGCTGGATTCACAGTAGTCCATTACAAGAAGAAAAATTAGAACAATTCCAAATAGAGAATATAGCAAATGCATTATCTAACTTAGAACATGTATATTATATACAAAAGTCTGAAGGCGATATTGCATGGTTATCTGAGTACTATTTATCCATAGGAATTGAAATAGCAGTGGAATTAGTAGAAGAAATAGCAGGGGGCTTTTCAGTGTATCAGTTGCAGGAATCTTGCAACTAAAGATAGAAAGGTGTATACTGACTAGTGATTTAAATTAAGGATAATGGAGAAATAAGATGTTAAATAATAAAACAATTTTAATTACAGGTGGAACAGGAACTTTTGGAAAGGCATTTATTAAATACATTTTTGCTCACTATGAGCCAAAGAAAGTAATCGTTTATAGTAGAGATGAATACAAACAATTTCTGTTACAGTCTGACCTGAAAGACTATGCAAGCAAGTTGCGTTTTTTTATTGGAGATGTTAGAGATAAGGAAAGACTTTACCGCGCTTTTGAGGGCGTAGATTATGTGATCCACGCAGCCGCGATGAAACAAGTACCGGCATGTGAATATAATCCAGCAGAGGCTATTAAGACAAATATCCACGGAGCACAAAATATTATCGATGCAGCACTAGATAAGGGAGTGAAGAAGGTGGTAGCACTATCCACAGATAAGGCAGTGAATCCTGTGAATTTATATGGAGGAACAAAATTAGTCTCTGATAAATTGTTTATTGCGGCCAATGCCTATGCTGGGACTAAGGATATTAACTTTTCTGTCGTTCGCTATGGAAATGTAGCTGGCAGCCGTGGATCTGTAATTCCTTTCTTTAGAAAATTGATTCAAGAAGGGAAAACAGAGTTGCCAATCACGGATTATCGAATGACTCGCTTTTGGATTAGTTTAGAAGAAGGCGTGCAACTAGTTATTAAAGCTTTGGAAGAAGCAAAAGGAGGAGAGACTTTTATTTCTAAAATCCCTTCCTTTAAAGTGACAGACTTAGCGCAAGCAATGCTACCAAATTGTAAAATGCCAGAAGTTGGAATTCGCGAAGGGGAGAAGCTTCATGAAATTATGGTAACCGTAGAAGATTCTATGACTACCTATGAATATGATAAACACTACATTGTTTATCCACAATTTGATTGGTCAACACATAAGCAAAGTGAGCCAACAGGAAAGAAAGTAGAAAGCGAATTTTCTTATAGCTCTGATAATAATACAGAGTGGTTGAGTATAGAAGAAATTAGAAATCTATTAGAGACTGTGATAACAGAATAGGGGTATAAAGTTGAAGCAAATAGGTAGTAAATTAAAAGAACTTGCAAGTATGAGAAATATAATAATGCTAATCGCTTGCTTCTTTGTGGTAAGCGACATTGGTGATTATTATACTATGACATATAATAAGCATATCCTAGGAGCTTGCTTTTTAGGAATCTATGCATGTGGGCGAAATAGAGTATTTCGTGGAAAAGCACTACTACCAGGTATCATAGCAAGCCTAAGTGCTTTTGTAGTAGCAGGGCTATTACTTGTATTTGATGTGTATGCTCATTATTATTTTTATTACTATACCGTGATTCCCTTTATTTTTATCTATTTAAATTATGCAGCAGTAAAGTGGCAGCAATGGAAGGCACAGGGGAGTCCAAGGAAAAAGTTGAGTTTTTCACTAGGACTGGCATTGGTGTTTTTGCTGTGCGCATGGGTGCAGATAACACCACATACAGAGAAGAGCGCGTATTTATTTATCCTTACAGTGGGAATGATGTTTTTTCTAGAACAATTCAGTAGTCAAGAAAGAAAACATATGTTATATGGCTTGATCAATGGTATTTGCTTAGGCAGTGTAATTGCCCAATCTTATGCTTGGGGCTTTAGGCATTATCAATTTGGATTCGAGCGTTATACGGGATATATGGATTATACTACCTTTGGTGGGATGAATTATATGATGTTTTATATCGCATGGCTAAGCAAATATGTGATAGCAGTAAAACAAGGAGCATCTAAGAAAAAGAGATTTGCCTATTATTTAGTTGCATGTTTTACCTTAGCATTACTGTATTTAACTGGAGGAAGAAGTCCAGTAGTAGGTTCGGTGGCAGCCACAGCAGTACTATTATTTGCCTTACATGTGAAGAAATTCCAACTAAAATATATTTCGTTATGGATTGCAAAGTGTGCCATGATTGGAGTGATATCCATCTCCCTTTTTGTGCCAGCCTACGCATCCATTCGTTATTTGCCAACCATTATTGGTATGCCAGATCATATGGACTCCTTGTCCAATAGAATCTATTCTGTGGCAACCATAGTGCTAAAACAAAGCTACCTATATGATGGAGAATATAACCCTTATCGTATTCTTAAAGAAGATGAGTGGGATTCCCCTAAATACGTGTCTTTGCCAGAGTCTTTCTATCATACATTTTCCAGAATCATCCCAGGGATGCAATATTATGTGAAGGAAAGTTTTATTGGAAAAGCGGCATATCAAGCAATTGAAGAGCGTTTCTATTATTTTTATCAAGAGGGTATGATCAGCAAAGAACTCTATGAAATGTATCAAAGGATTTATGGAGATATTTTCTTAGAAAGAAATGAGAGAATTTATCTGGTAAGTAATAGTGAAAGTGTTTCTGTTTCTAGTACAAGTGAAGCCTTAGAAACCTTGTCTGAAAATTTTGATTTGAGAAATGAAATCCAAGAGTATGCTTGGTTAACTATGAATCTGTTAGGACATGAATCTGGAGATTTTAACTATGAGGATGAGATTACTGGGCAAGTGTATATTCATCCACACAATATCTTTTTGGATATGGGATACAATTTTGGGATCATAGGGATGCTTATGCTTATTTTGATTTTTGCCTATACCATAGTTAAGTATACGATGCAGTATATAAGGACCAAAGATGGGATGTATTTATTTCCAGTAGCGCTTACCATTGCCATGTCTTTTTATGGCTTGTGGGAAATTGGTTTTAGACCGCAGTTTAGTATTATGTTCTTTTTGTTATTTTTTCCTATGATTTACCAAAAAGAAGAGTAGAGCCGAGAGATCATTGTATCGTATAGGAGGAGATATGAGTTATTTGTATTTAAGAAAATTGACAGTGGAAGATACCGAGCAAATTGTAGAGTGGAGAAATAAGGTAGAGGTTAGATCTAACTTTATCTACCAGAATTTGTTTACAAGGGAAGGCCACTTAACATGGTTTCATGAGATGCTAGAAACAAAAAAGGCCTATCAGTTTATGGTTTGCGAGAAAGAATCCAATCGAGCTATAGGAAGTGTATATTTAAGAGATGTGGATTTACAGCATCAAAAAGCAGAGTATGGGATCTTTATTGGCGAGACTTTTGCTAGAGGTAAAGGTTATGGAACAGAGGCAGCTAAGTTAATACTAGAGTATGGATTTGAAGAATTAAAGTTACATCGAATTTATTTACGCGTTTTTGCAGATAATGTGGCAGCAAGAAGAAGCTACGAGAAAGCTGGCTTTGTGCAAGAAGGCTATTTAAAAGATGATGTCTGCATTCAGGGGGAATACCGTGATATTGTATGGATGGCAGCAGTAAAATAAGCTCTTAGAATGGTTCCCATCCATTGGTGCTTTAAATAGAAAGGCGGAAATATTAGAAATGAAGATTAGCTATGTAATCCCATGTTATAAGTCACAGGGAACAATAGAGTCAGTGGTAGAAGAAGTCATGGCTACCATGAAACAATTAAATAGAGAAGATTATGAAATTATCTTGGTGAATGATAGTTCGCCTGATGATACCTTTCAAGTAATCGCTTCATTATGTGAAAAGTACAGCTTTATTAAGGGGATTAACTTAGCCAAAAACTTTGGACAACATGCTGCTTTGATGGCAGGATTTCGTCATGTAAGTGGAGAGGTGGTTGTATGTTTAGATGATGATGGGCAAACACCAGCAAACGAAGTGAATAAGCTATTAGAGCGTATTGACGCAGGGAATGACATTGTCTATGCAAGTTATAGTAATAAGCGACATTCTAGTTTTCGGAATTTAGGAAGTAAAGTAAATGAGTTGATGACTAGGTACTTGTTGAATAAACCAAAAGAACTGTATTTAAGTAGTTATTTTGCAGCGAAGAAGTTTGTGATAGATGAAATGATTCGATATGAACACTCTTATCCTTATGTGCTTGGTTTGGCATTAAGAACCACAAAGAACATCGAAAATATAGAAGTTACACATAGAGAGAGAGAAGAAGGGGTAAGTGGTTATACGTTAAGGAAACTCTTAGGACTTTGGTTCAACGGATTTACAGCTTTTAGCGTAAAACCACTTCGTATTGCTACTTGCATTGGTACTCTTTGTGCCCTAGGTGGCTTTTCTTATGGAATTTATACTATTATTAAGAGATTACTTCTTCCAGATATTCCGTTGGGCTATAGTGCAACTATGAGTGCTATTGTGTTTTTTGGTGGAATGATTATGATTATGCTTGGCTTAATTGGAGAGTATATAGGAAGAATTTATATCAGCATTAACAATGCACCACAATATGTAATTAGAGAGAAACTTAACTTTACAGAGGAATCATATGAAAATCAAAGAAAAACTAACTAAATCCAATGCCAAGGTATTCGCATTACCTTTGGCAATGGCATTGCTTCCGCTCCTTGCAGTTTTACTTGCTTGTGCTTTGCAAGGAGGAAGTCTGTTAGGGGTATATTTACCAGCATCACAATGGAATGATGAACTATTTTATTTTAAGCAAGTAGAGGGAATGATAGCCAATGGTTTTCCATATGGCTTTTTTGGCTTTAATGAAGGGCATGCAGATTATCTGTCTTTCGCTGCCTGGAGTCCTATTTTGGTAATTCCTTATGTGATTTGGGGGCTGCTGTTTGGGTGGTCTTACTTATCCCCAATCATTGCAAATATTGTTTTTTTATCGATGGCATTATTTGTATTTAGCTACCTAGTTAAACTGAATAAAAAACAAGGGATACAACTAGCAATCTTGTTTTTGTTGTTTACCCCATTTTCCAGGTATATGTTATCTACCATGCCAGAAATCACCTGTTTTAGTTTATTGATTATCTATGCAGGACTTGCTTGGAATTATGGAAAACATCAAAAGAAACGAGATTTGATTTGGATGTTTGTATTCGTGTCCATTTTGGTGCTGATGCGACCATATTGCCTTGTATTTTATGTGTATCCAGTAGCACAGGCATTTATGAGAAAAAAATGGCTGGGTCTTGTTTATAGTGGCCTGAATATAGGTGTAACAGGGATATTGTACCTAGTGATCAATAGCTTCTTAGGTGCACCTTATTTTACAGCACTTTTTGATACAAGTTTTATCAGTACCTTCCTTAGAGAGGGGTTTGTGGCAGGGATTACATTTACCTTGAATAAGCTAAGTTATGTGGGAGCTGATTTCTTTCATAAATGTTATCAAGGGATAACAGAAGGCTTAGCGAGTGGTGCTTTTTTTGTTGGATTTCTTACTATGATGTTGTTGCTGAGCATCCATAGTGTTTTATTGCTTAGAAGAAAATATTATGCAAAGGCACTATATTTTGGTTCCTTTGCAGTTGCACTATTTGGGATGTGGATTGCCTTATTATTGATGTATAAGATGACCGAGGGAAGTAAGCATCTGTTAAGTTTTATTGCGGTTAGCATTTTTGTACTTGTGCTTATGGAATGGAAATACGCCATCCACACAATCTTAGCTGCCCTTGTATTTGGATATTTATATGTGATCATGGCAGTGCATCCTATGGAATATCAGATTCCTATGAAAACCGACGAGCTTGAAGCTACTATGTTAGTGGCCGAGGAAGCCTTTGAGAGCAAGATGAAGCTAGACACAAGCATGGTGCCAAGTTTTGAGAATAGTGTGATTTGGGTGTTTTCAGATCAAGTAGAAGGTGAAATCATATTAACCGATTGGCAACTATTGTATGAATTGCCAGAAGGATTTGGTATTATCTGCAATTATAGTGACTATACCATCCAAAACTTTGACAGCTTACAAAGTAAGTATTTGTGTGTAGTAGTAGGTGGTGAAGTTGAACGCATGTGTATAGAAGCTGGTTATGAGTTAGTGGTACAGGCATTAGATAGTGCAGTATTTGAACTGAGATAAGAGTTCGTTCAAAATAAGGGGAGCAGAGTCCCCGAAAGATAATGATAGGTGGTTTTAGTGTGAAAAGAGAAAGAGTTTATGTGTGCCATACCTTTTATCATGTGTATGTAACAATCTTAAAAGAATTGAATTTACCAAAGGAAAAGCAGGGAAGGGCAAGTATCTTACTAAGTACTATGTCGAATGATTTTGGTAATTTAAAAGATCGACTTGAGGAATGTTCCATTTTTGAAGAAGTTTACATGTTTGAAGAAAAAAAACCTGAGTTCTTTTCAGAATTAGATACCTTGAAAAGAGATAGGGGAAATATATTGCTAAATATGATTTCACGAATTAAGTTTTGCAAGAAATTTGCTAAGTTACAAGAGCCATATATTCCTGTAGACTTTACATTATATAGGGAAATCTATGTTTATTGCGATTCTGATCCGGTAGGTTATTATTTAAATGCAAATCGAATTTATTATTATGCCTTAGAAGATGGACTGAATTGTATTTCCTATTTGGATACTGCTAGATTTGATAATCGCGGAGCTTTTGCATTAAAAGCATGGCTTAGTAAAAACACCAATTTGATCTTTATCCAAAACGGATATGGGAAATATTGTATTGATATGGAAGTAAATGATATATCCATGATCACCCACTCTTGCCCTTTTTATCGCCAGCAGAAGATAAGGGAATATGTAACAGCACTAAGCTTAGAGCAAAAAAAGCTGATGCTTACTATTTTTGTGAAAAACTTCAAGGAATTACTAGAACAATTGCAAACAACAAAGCAGGGGGCTATTTTGATTCTAACAGAACCTTTATGTGATTTAGAAACTAGAAAGCGAATTTTCAGGGATATCATTGAACAATACGAATCAGAAGGTACTATTGTGATAAAACCACATCCAAGAGATGTATTGGATTATGAGAAGGAATTTGCAGCCTATTCTATTATTGATAAAACGGTTCCTATGGAAATGTTGAATTTTATTCCAGATGTAGTATTTCAAAAGGTAATCAGTGTTTTCACAGAAACAAAGTCTATAGATTTTGCAAAAGAAAGCATAAAACTAGGACCAGATTTTATGGATGCCTACGAAAGTCCTGAGCTACATAGGCACAATGAGTTGATTTAAGGAGAATATAGTGAAGAGAATTTTAAATAAGCTACAAGCAATTTTAAATGAAAAACAAAGACATAAGATGAAGTGGTTAGTACTCTTTATGATTATTGGTGGATTACTAGAATCTCTTAGCATTGGGCTAGTTTACCCAATAGCAGAAGTATTAATCACACCAGAAAGTGTAAATGGAGATGGCTTAGTGGCTTTTGCCTATGATTTACTAGGTTCTACTTCCGTCAATGGCTTTGTGGCAGTGTTACTGATTGGACTTTTGGTTGTTTTTGTAATTAAAAACCTATTTTTATTCCTGAATACTAAATTTCAATTGTCCTTTGTATACGACAATCAGTTCGAGACCTCAAGAAAAATGATGATAAACTTTATGAAAAGACCATACGAATATTATTTGAATGCGCAAACCTCTGTGATCCAAAGAAATATCACATCAGATGTTAATAATATGTTTGCAATGGTATTATCCTTATTGCAACTAGCTAGTGAAATCGTTATTTTCATTTTTATTGGTGCACTCTTAGTGGTGACAGACCCTATTATGTGTCTCGTGATTGGTTCCTTATTGGTGCTTGCCCTTTTGTTTATTCGTAAAGTATTAAAACCAATTATGATAAAGGCAGGTAAGGAAAATCAAGATTTCTATAGCGGATTATATCAATGGATTAACCAGGCAGTGACAGGAATCAAAGAAATTAAGATAACAAATAAAGAAAGTTATTTTATTCATGAATATGCTAAGTGTGGAAATGGATACGTGCGTGCAGTAAAGAAATATTCGCTGTATAATACCACCCCAAGACTTTTAATTGAAACCATTTGTATCGCTGGATTTGTTCTTTATATGCTCGTGTCATTTGGCTTGGGTGTCAGCACAGAGGCAATTGTAACTTCGGTATCAGCATTTGCAGTAGCAGCATTACGTTTATTGCCAAGTGCAAATAAAATCAGTAATTTATTAACAAATATTTCTTATTTTGAGCCCTTTTTCTTCGGAGCGAGTGACAACTTACAAGCAGATATTAGTGATAAATCAATCGTATATGAAGCAGGTGAATATGCTAAGAAAGCTACGATTGATAAATTACCAATTCATCATAATATTGTCCTAACAGATATATCGTATAAATATCCTAATACAGAACAGTATATTTTTGATCAAGCGAATTTAGAAATTCCAATTGGAAGTGCCGTAGGAATTGTGGGGAGTTCAGGATCAGGGAAAACAACAGTAGTAGATGTATTATTAGGTTTATTAGAATTAGAAGGTGGCTGTATCACTGCCGATGGGAGTGATATTAACCAAAAAGAAAATTATCCAAGATGGTTAGCAAATGTTGGTTATATTCCACAAACTATTTTTATGCTAGATTCCAATATTAGAAAAAATGTAGCATTTGGTGTTGCAGATGAATATATCGACGATAATTTGGTATGGGCAGCATTAAAAGAAGCCCAGTTGGATGAATTTATTAGAAGTCTTCCGGATGGCTTGGATACACAAATTGGAGAACGAGGAATTCGTTTGTCTGGAGGCCAAAGGCAGAGAATTGGGATTGCAAGAGCTTTATTTAATGAGCCTGAAGTCTTAGTATTAGATGAGGCTACTTCGGCTTTGGATAACGATACAGAAGCTGCCATTATGGAATCTATCAATAGTTTGCATGGCAAAAAGACTTTAATTATCATTGCCCATAGACTTCAAACCATAGAGCAATGTGATATTGTCTATAGAATCCAGGAAGGAAAAGCCCATAGAGAGAGATGAAATTAAGTATAATTGTACCAGTTTATAATATGGCAAGAAATGGAATGCTTGAATTTTGTTTGGAAAGTCTAATCAAGCAAAGTATTGACGATTATGAAATTATTGCAGTAGACGATGCTTCCACAGACTTGTCCTTAGACATTTTAAAGCGTTATGAAAAACAGTATCCAGAAAAGATAAAAGCCATAGCTTCGCCTTGTAATCAAAAGCAAGGGGGAGCTAAGAACATTGGGTTAAGTTATGCTAGTGGGGAGTGGATTGCTTTTGTAGATAGTGATGATTGGGTAGCTCCTAATATGTATCAATTGTTGTTGGAAGAAGCAGATAGGACTGGAGCAGATATGGTTGCTTGTAATTATTCTTTGACCAAGGAACATTCCTTTGAAATAGGGGAGGTGGTACGAACGCATTCTCTAGAGCAAACAGGGATGCTAGACGAAGAGCGTTATAGAAAGTTAATACTTCATTCAGGGAGTTTAGTCGTAAAAATCTATCAAAGACATCTTATCATGGATTGTGGAATGAAGTTTCCAGAGCATATCTTCTATGAGGATAATGCGATAGCGAATGCAATCATACGAAAAGTCAAGAAATTTGCTTATATAGACGAAGCACTTTATTTTTATTATCAACATGATAGCTCTACTGTTCACACCGTGACAAAAGAGCGATGCAAGCATCGTATGAAAGCAGCCGATCTTATGCTTGCACATGCAAAAGAAGAGAAGTATTATGAAAGTTATCAGGATGAAATAGACTTTAAATATCTTAATTTATATTATGTGAATACCCTTTTTAGCTACTTACAACATGGGAGCGATTTCGATATTAGTTTTATTTCCTCTTTATTAAAAAAGGTAGAACAAGAGATTCCAAACTTTACAAACAATCCATATTATAGGAATTTAGCAAATGAAGAGCAAAGGAAATTTATAGCACTGCAACAAAAGAGTACCCTACTTATGCTAGGCTACTATAAGTTAGTCCAATTCGTTAGAATGATAAAAAAGAAAAGTAAGCTGGCCATCCTATTAGCAGCTTTTATAGCCACAATTGCTACTATGTTTTCCCTATATCAGCCAAAGGCAGAGAGCTATGATGTGGTTTTACTAGGCGATAGTGTCATTGGGAATTACAATGATGTAGATGGAATTACTAATTTGTTGATAGAAGAAACCGGACTAAATATCTTTAATGGAGCCTTTGGTGGTTCTAGTATATTAAATAATAATACCGAAGAAATCACCGATTTAGGGACGGAGGTTTTATCCATAGAAGTGCTAGTGCCTTCCATTGTTACGAAGGACTTTTCGGTACAATTAGCAGCAAGAGACAAAATAGCCTTATTAGACTTTTTTGAAGAAAGAATGATGCACTTAAGTGATATAGATTTTTCTGAAACTAAAATTTTAGTAATAGGAAATCTTGTAAATGATTATTCAAATCAGTATCCTATAGAGGAAGTGATGGAGGTGCTTGAAGAGAGTATCTTAAGTTTGCAAAAAGCTTATCCAGATTTAGAGATTTGGTTGAATTCTCCTACTTATAATTATATTATAGATATCCATGGGGAAAAACATTTTAGCGATGAATATACCTTAGGTGAGTATAATTTAGAAGATTATTTAAGGGAACAGAGAGCGTTAGCAGAGAAATTGGAAATTGGTTATATTGATAATTATTATCACAGCGTGATAACAAAAGAGACGATAGATGAATATACGCTAGATGGTCTTCATTTGAATGGAAAAGGGAGAGCCGTGGTAGCAAATAATATGTTAGAACTAATATTTTAGGAGGAAAGTATGATTCCAGTGAAGTGGATAAATCAAGTGAAAAAAAAGTGGAGTAAGAGAGATCAATATGTATTTCTTAGTGTTTGTATCTTGGGTTTACTCACTCATATGAGAATTTTTATAGCAGACATCCCGAATCATGATGGAATGGCAAGTATATATTTTGACCAGAATATGATTAGCTCAGGGCGTTGGTTCTTAAGCATAGCCTGTGGTATTACTTCCTACTTTACCTTACCTTGGTTGATTGGAGTTATTTCTATTTTATACCTTGCAATCAGTGCAGTTTTACTACATCGTGTTTTGGAAATAAAACATACTAGCACTGCAATTTTGGTAGGGAGTTTACTGGTGGTATACCCAACGCTGGCATCTAACTATGCCTATATGTTTACGGCAGACGGGTATTTACTGGCAGTATTGTTGGCTATATTAGCAGTTTATTTAACCGAAAAAGGCCGCTATGGTTTTGTGTTGGGGGGGCTTGCCTTAGGATTTAGTATGGGAATCTATCAGGCCTATATTTGCATTGCTATGATTTTGTGTATTTACCGAGTGTGTAAGCTTTGGTTTTTCGATAGAGATGTTAAAAAGAACCTAGTAAGAACCAGTAAATATGCTGGGATGGGAGTGATAGGTGTTGCCGTTTACTTCCTATGTTTACAGATATTACTAGTGGTACAAAATACCAGTCTTTCTGGATACCAAGGAATCGGAGCGGAGAGTAATGCTAGTGTGTTAGATAGCATTTATCAAATGTATCTTGAATTTGTCATCCATACCTTACAAGGTAATATTTTGATGAATCAATTCTTTTCTGTGATATCCTTGGTAGCTTTGTTTCTCATAGCAGTCGTTATGTTGATTTGGAAGCTGATTACTACAGGGAATGCGAAGCGAGTAAGTGTTTATATTGTAGGCATGATTGCAGTAGCTATCCTTCCTATTTGCTTTAATGCAGTACTGCTGATTTCTCCAAATGTGACTTACCATGCACTAATGAAGTATCAGTGGGTGTTGATTCCCATTTGCTTATTAGCAGTGATTGATGGATGTTTTCGTTCCAACAAGAAAATGCAATCCTTATTAGCAGTTACCAGCTTAATTATGGCAACTATGTTATGTTTTACCTATGTGGTGGTTTGTAATATTGCATATTTTAATTTGGAAAAGAAATACGATAAAACATATGCCTATTGTTTGCGAATGTTAGATCGTATGGAAGAAACAGATGGCTATGAACATGGCATGCCTATCGCAATGATTGGTGTGGTAGGAGATCATTATCTACCTAGTACTGATTTGACGGTTGGTGTAACCGATAGTTTGATTGGAGTAAATGGAGATTATTTATTCTATAAAGCAGAAGATTACCAAGCCTTCTTTTCCTATTATTTTGGGGTTAATATTGAGTTGGTAGAGATAGAAGAAATACCAGAAATCATTCTAACACAGGAATATGTAGAACTTAATACATTTCCAAAGGAAAACTCTATGAAAGTGGTAGATGGTGTCCTTTATATTAAAATGGAGAATCAAGGAGATTAAGGAATGAAAATGTTATCAGTTGTCATACCAGCTTTTAATGAACAAGAAAATATTAAACATACAGCAGATGTCATTTCTGGGATTTTACAAAAGGCAAACATTCCTTATGAAATTATATTTGTTAGTGATGGTTCTAGAGATGATACCTTTGAGGAAGTTTATAAATTATCCAAACAAGACTCAAGAATTCTTGGAGTAGAGTTTAGCCGGAATTTTGGAAAAGAGGCAGCTATTTTTGCAGGACTAGAGATGGTTAGTGGATCCTGCGCCGTAGTGATTGATTGTGATTTGCAACATCCTCCAGAAGTGATTCCACAGATGTATCAGTTGTGGAAAGGTGGAGCTGATGTGGTAGAGGGCATGAAATCAAGTCGTGGAAATGAAAGTTTCCTTCACAAAGCTTTTGTTGGTTTATTCTATGGAATTATGAGTAAATTAATGAAAATGAATATGCATACCACCTCTGACTTTAAGTTGTTAGACCGTAAAGTGATTGATGTGCTCCTTGGATTGCAGGAGAGAAATACCTTCTTTCGTGCCTTGAGTTTTTGGGTGGGATTTCAGTCAGAAACGGTGCATTATGATGTACAAGAGAGACAATTAGGGGAAAGCAAGTGGAGTTTCATGAGTTTACTTCGTTATGCAATCTCAAATACTACCTCATTTACTACGGTACCATTACAGATGGTTACTTTTCTAGGAGTGCTATCTATTATTATTTCGGTTGTTTTAGGGATTCAAACCTTGGTGAATTATTTTTTGGGGACTTCTGCAGAGGGCTTTCCTACTGTAATCTTATTGATTTTAATCATCGGTGGCTTTATTATGCTAAGCTTAGGTGTATTAGGGCATTATTTAGGTAGAATTTATGAAGAGGTAAAGGCGAGACCAAGATATATCGTGGCAAGTGACACGAGGAAAAAGGTAGAAAATGAAACGACTAACTAATTTTGAGTTATTAAGAATATGTTCTATGGCATTTGTGGTAATCTTACATTTTTTATCTAAGGGAAATTTGTTACCTTCACCAGCAGAACCTTTGGAAGCGCAAGGGTATGGAATCTGGATCATAGAAGCCTTTGCGATTGTTGCTGTAAATTGTTATGTATTATTAACAGGCTATTTTCTATGTGAAAAGTCTTTTCGACTTGGGAAGTTGATAGAAAGTGCTGCTCAGGTATGGTTTTACTCCTATGGCATTTTATTACTACTTCTTTTAAGTGGTACGATTCGTGTAGGGAGTTTATCGAGCTACGATTTTTACGAAATTTTAATGCCGATACAAATGAATCACTATTGGTTTATGACGACCTATCTTTTACTTTATCTACTAAGCCCTATTCTTAATTTAGGGATTAACAACATGACAAAAAGTCAGTTGCAGGTAAGTATAGTGCTACTTTTAGTGTATGAGAGTTTACTAAAGTCCTTGTTGCCGATTCAATTTGCGAATGATCAGGATGGATATGGAATTGTATGGTTTATATGTCTATATCTGATTGCAGCTTATTGTAAGAAATACGGAATCCATTATTTTAAATCAGCTAAGCAAAGTTTCTTGCATTATGTATTGTTTGTAGGGGCTATCTTTGTTCAGTTCTTAGTTTGGCAGCAAATTTATTTTAAATTAGATGCATTTGGTGATAGCATTAATAATGTATATCACTATAATCATATCTTTGTATTAGCAGCTTCGATATCTTTATTTTATGCCTTTTCTTTCCTTACCATAAAGGAAGGATGGATTGCCACAAGCATCCATAAAATATCTCCTTTTATGTTAGGAATATATTTATTCCACGAACATACCTTATTAAGATATCAATGGCCGAACTGGTTTCAATTCGAACTCCCTTGGTGGGCGAATATGATACTAGGAGTCATAGGGATTATGGTGATTGGAATTGTGTTAGATCTGTTGCGAACTCTTATCTTTCACAACACAAAAAAAATAGTGAGGAATTTATGGAACAAAAACAAATCAAATATATAACAAGTATTCTATTTCCATTTTTGATCGTGCTCTATGCATTTCGCCATGTGAATGTGGGGATCGATATTACAGATACTGGTTATAATATGAGTAATTATCTTTATCTAGAACAAATGGATCCTATGTGGATTTTTTCTACTTATCTATCTTCCATCTTAGGGAATTTATTTACAAAATTACCAGGTGGAACTAGTTTACTAGGAATGAATTTATATACAACGGCTCTCGTAGCTTTATTTGCTATGGGCATTTACTTTGCCTGCATTTATTATCTTAAGATAGCTCGTTGGCAGGCCTTTGTTGGACAAATGATAGCACTGAGTCTATGTTGGGCGCCGACTATGGTAATTTATCATTATTTAAGTTACGCTTGCCTTTGTGTAGTCGCGATATTTTTGTACCAAGGATTAGTAACAGAAAAGAAGTTCTATTTGATTTTCTCAGGAGTGATACTGGGGGTTAGTGTATTTGTACGCTTTCCTAATCTTGTGAATATAGCATTGATTTTTGCACTTTGGTATTGGTGTTGGTTACAGAAGAAAACATTCCGAGAAATGGCACTAAAAACCATGTATTGTATGTTGGGATTTGGAATAGGAATTACTCTTGTACTATTACAGATTTCCTTGGAGTATGGAATTACCGTCTATGTTGAGAGTATCCTAAGATTGTTTTCCATGACTTCCGATGCATCAGACTATACCATTTATAGTATGCTTATAAATCTAGGGCAGGCATATTTGTTTACTGCCCAGTGGATTCCTTATTTGATACTTGCTATGCTAGCAGGAATTATAGCTTTTCTTATGATACCGAAAAGATTCCATAGCTTGCTTTCGATTGCCTATGGTGGAGGCATGTTGTTGCTGCTTTATTTCCTTTACCGAAGAGGAATGTTTACGTGTGCTTATGATGGTTATGGCTCTATCTTGAACTGGGGAGCTTTGCTCGTGATGCTCGCGTTGTTGTTTGCAATAGTAAATCTAGTACAAAAGAAAACAAGTCTAGAACATAAATTAATCTCTATTATTGTTATGATAGTAATTGGAATTACACCTCTAGGGAGTAACAATCAACTGTATTCCAATTTGAATAATTTATTCCTTGTGGCTCCCTTTGTCATAAAATGCAGTTATGATTTTATCAAAGAAAAAGACTTAGGAAAT
>CAYJHO010000003.1:29456-32670 GCA_964369945.1 uncultured Lachnospiraceae bacterium | reverse complement strand
CTTTTACTCTTTGGGGATTTGCCAGGCTTATCCGCCTATTTAAGTATGCCTTACGTAATCAATCCATGGCCAGATTTACCATCCTATTCGAGTGATGTTTGGGAAGAAGAATTAAATGCGCTAAACATAGAAGAGCTAAGACCTTTAGTAATGGTTTCCAATCATTATAACAATTTTCTAACAAATGAAATGGATAATGTGCCTGAGGGGTATCGTAGAAAGTTAGAATTATTAGAAGGATTTATTCTAGAACATGAGTATGAGTTAGTGTATCAGGATGAAAAACTTGTGATTTACCAATAGAGAGGGGTAGTGAAAATGTCAATGATTAAATTTAATGTAAGACCTTATGTAGGGACTGAAATGGAATTCATGAAGGAAGCTATTTTGAGTCAAAAAATATGTGGGGATGGTAACTTTACTAAAAAATGTAATGTATGGATTGAGAATAAAACGAAGACTAGAAAGTGTCTTTTGACAACTTCTTGTACCCATGCAACAGAAATGGCTGCATTATTGTGCGATATAAAAGCAGGGGATGAGGTGATTATGCCATCTTATACCTTTGTATCTACAGCAGATGCCTTTGTATTAAGAGGGGCAGTTCCTGTCTTTGTAGATATTCGACCAGATACCATGAATATTGATGAAGAAAAGATTGAAGCTGCAATAACAGAAAAGACAAGAGCTATTGTACCAGTTCACTACGCAGGAGTTAGCTGTGAAATGGATAAGATTATGGAACTAGCAGATCAATATAATCTCTTTGTCATTGAAGATGCTGCACAGGGGATGATGTCTACTTATAAAGGAAAAGCCTTAGGAACTATGGGGGATTTTGGCTGCTTTAGTTTTCATGAAACAAAAAACTATAGTATGGGAGAAGGGGGAGCTTTGCTCATACGAGAGGAAAACAAAATAGAAGAGGCTGAAATTATCCGAGAAAAGGGAACCAATAGAAGTAAGTTTTTCCGAGGACAAATTGATAAATACACATGGGTTGACAGAGGTTCTTCTTACCTTCCTAGTGATTTAAATGCTGCGTATTTATATGCACAATTAGAAAAAGCAGATGAAATTAATGATACAAGGCTAAGTTTATGGAATCAGTACTATGCAGGATTAGAAGAGTTGAAACTTGCGGGAAAAATAGACCTACCATTTATCCCAGATCATTGTGAACATAATGCACATATGTTTTATATTAAATTAAAAGATATGGATGAGAGAACTCGTTTGATTACGTATCTTGAAAATAAAGATATCTTATCCGTGTTTCATTATATTCCATTACACACAGCTCCAGCAGGAGAAAAGTATGGAAGATTCCACGGGGAAGATGTATACACCACAAAAGAAAGTGAACGTATCCTACGCTTACCGATGTACTTTGGATTAAAAGAAGAAGAAGTACAGTATATTATTACAAAAATTAAACAGTTCTTTGATAGGTGATTATGAATAGAGTACGTAGTATTATAAAAGAAAGTTTAGTGATGTTTTGTTATATAGCAATAGGAATACAGATTCTTTTTTCTTTCCTCTATTTGGTGCTGAATATAGGGCAGACGAATGTGTTGCTATCCATAGTGCAATTGGGATTGGCAATCTTTGTAGTATTTCGCTTTTTCCGTTTTTATTTTTCCTATGAACTTAGCCTATGCTTTGCCCTGTTTGCCAATAGCATTCCATTTGTGTTGCAACAACACTTATCGAGCGATGCTTACTCCCTGGAAACTAGTATTATTTTATTCTTATTGTATGGAAATAAGAAATGGAGCTATAGGACACGTTTTCTAACACAGATAGTAGCAAGTTTGTTCTTTTGGTTCATGGAACCATTGTTTTGTTTTTTAGGGGTATTTTTAATTCTAGGCACCATGCTATGCTATATTAGGGATAAGAAGAATCTCTTTTGGAAGAAATTATCCATGGTTTTATTCACTGTGATATCATTGTTTCTAGTTGTCTTTTTCCTGTTAACTAGTGATTTTGATACAAAAGCCGGTGAAGTAAGAATGAATATTTCAACCAATTTAGTGGAGCGTTTTGCTTGGCCACATTTACAGCCAGTTTATCTTGAACAAGTGCCCGTAGAAATTAAGCAAGAGTTTGACCATGATGAGTTATTGTTATTATCTAAATTTCCATATCAAATAGCTGAAAAATGGCAAGTAGATTTAGAGGCAGCTTATGGAAAAGAGAAAACATACGAGTTAAATTTGGCGGTGGCATATAATGGAATTTATCAGGCTACAGTATATATTAGCAAAAATATGTTTCAAGATATACTATCCTATACCTTGCCTTTAGTGGTGATGGATCAATACTTAAACGGGGAATGGAGCTCTACAACAAATTATGCATATCAGCAATTGATAGAGCATAGCCCAAGGTTTACAAATATATATCAAAATATTAGTTTAATGTTATTTCAACTTATGTTTCTAGCAGTTCTTATTTCCCTTCTCTTTCGGAAGGGGAAAATGAGGATAGTGAAAGCTAGTATTCCTTATGTTGCTTTTATGATAGGAAGTAGTTTTGTCTTTACTATGCTAGGAACCGAGGTATATGACTATAGGTTGGCATTACTTAGTATGATATTGGCATGTATTCCGATAGCAGATTTTTTAGAACAAAGGAGTGAACGTGCATGAAGCAAAAAATTTTGATGGGTCTTGTCCTTCTTCTATTTGTCATGCTTTGCGTGTTAAATTTATTATTTGGCCAACACTGGATTAATTCAGATATGTCAGCAGAGTTGATATTTTCTAAACTACTACAGGAGGAAGGGAGTTTTATCGCTTCCTCTGGCTGGTTTTATTCCACAGAGTTTAGAATCTTATATACCCAATTGATTATGGTACCATTATTTTGGGTGATGGATCAGTGGGAAAGCGTAAGAATCTTAACAAATATCGTTTTTTATATTTTATTGTTCTCTTCTTATTATTATTTGGCGAAACAGCTAAAGCTTCAGAAACTATACATTTGGGGAACCGCAATGGTTTTATTTCTTCCCTTTTCAGAACCGATTATGACACATGTTCATTTAGGGAATACTTATATGTCACATATGATCTTAGCATTTTTGACGCTAGGATTATTTTTGCGTTTAAGTAAAGAGAGGAAAATTCTGTGGGTGCATGGTGGATTGTTTCTTGCACTACTGGTAATTTTAGGAGCTTCAGGCGTTCGTTATCTTATGGATTTG
>CAYJHO010000003.1:0-29446 GCA_964369945.1 uncultured Lachnospiraceae bacterium | reverse complement strand
CATTCCTTTGATCATATCTGCCGTGATTTATATATTGTACAGTGCAGAATTTCAAAGTTTTCGTAAGGAAATGAATAGGCAACAGTTCCTAACTTTATGGAAAAGCCAGCGAATGAGATATTTTCTAGTTTCTTTTATCGCACTGATAGCAAGTGGAATTGGCTATCTGCTAAATGTACTTTTTATTAGTAAGATATATCAATTTCAATCTTATGATAATACTAATTTTATTCCTATTAGTTCAGGAGTTCTTATTGATAGAATCGAGTTAGCCATTGGAGAGCTACTTCGCTTATTTGGATATATTGAATCTACAAGTGTAATTTCACTGCGAGGAATTGTTAGTATAGCAGCGATTGGCATGATAGCAATCATCTTTTATGTATGTTACCGCTGCTACCGATATGAAAAGAGTTTTTATGCTATATTTTTCTGGGCAAGTCTATGGATTCATTTGTTTATCTTTGTCTTTACGACTAGTACTTTGGTGGATCGTTACTTTATTCCAGTTTTTATCTTTGCCTTACCAATGTTTGGAATCTATTATCAAAGAGAAAAGTATCAATTTGACCGAAGAGTGGTAACATTTTTGATTTTTGCTTGTCTTGTAACTGCCACAGGAAAAACGGTATTTTCTTTGGCTACTAATGATAAGAATGAAACTAGGTATGAGATTGTAGAAAAACTGATAGAAGAAGATTATGAATTTGGTTATGGAAGTTATTGGAATGCCAATATTATGACGGAGTTGTCAGATGGAGAGCTAGAACTAGGGAACTTATGGAACATTGAATCTATGAACGAATTTCATTGGTCATCAAAGGCATCTAGCTATGAAGCAAGAGATGGTAAGGTTTTCCTAATTCTTTCTATGGATGAAATGGATCAGGCAGAGGCAAGAGGTTTATTAGAGGATGCAGAAATTATTGTGGAGAACCAAGATTATTTGGTGCTACATTTTGACTCGCAAGAGGAATTCTTTGAATATAAGCAAGAAGAGGTGAGTTATCATGAATAAAATCAAGGGAATACGCTATGGAGTCATACTGCTATGTGTGATAGTGCTCACCATCATTTCTTCACAAAAAGAAGGATATCATATGGATGAAATCCTAGCATTTGAGCTATCAAATGCGGAGTATAATCCATGGATTGTACCAAATCAACCAGAGGGGCGTTTGGCTAAATTTAATCGAGAGCATATCGAGGGTGATAATTTATTAGAAGAATTGGAAAATATTTGGAATATTGCAATGGATACCATCCGTAATGGATCTAATAGTATTTTATTTACCTATCAAGCCGATGTGTACGATGCCCCAGTTTGGATTGAAAATACTAGTTTTCAAGAGTATCTTCAAGTGAATGAAAAAGACGCTTTTAATCTGTTTAGTGTATATTTTAACGTAAAGGACGATAATCATCCTCCCTTACATTTTATGTTAATTCATCTAGTTTCTTCTATTGCACAAGGGCCGATTACCATTTGGCATGGATTAATCATCAATTTAGTAATTCAGTTTTTTGTATTACTTATGATTGGAAAAGTGGGAGATCGGTTAGGGTTTAAGGAAACTACAATCCTTTCAAGTATCGTTTTATATGGATTATCAACAGGGGCAATTATGACAACACTATGGATACGGATGTATGGTTTATTAGCATTGTTTTTGTTGTTAATTTACTACTATCATTTGTTAGCCTATGAAAAGAAAAGGATCAGCAAGAGCTTGGTTCTTGTTACGGTATTAGCATTTTGGACACAGTATTTTTCCCTCTTTTTTATTCTTCCTATAGCTGTAGTATTTCTATGGATTCTTTGGAAAGAAAGAGAAATTGCCTGCATCAAATCCTATCTACTTAAGATGGTAATAGCAGCTCTTATTGGGGTGCTTGTGTATCCTTTTGCAATACAAGATGTTCTCTTTAGTGGTAGAGGAGTAGAAGCTATTTCACAATGGGAAAATGGATTGCTAGATTTTGCGAATCGTATCAAAGAATTTTTTGTAATCTTGGCCGATAATACGATTCTCCATTGGGGATTGCTTCTTGTCCTAATTTGCCTATGGTTTGTTGTTTGGATGTTAAGAAAGCCAAATTGCAATCATAAATATTGTTTGCTTGTACTACCAAGCTTAGGATATTTTCTACTAGCGGCTAGAATGTCCCCTTATTTTGTAGATCGTTATATTATGGCTATTTTTCCTTTGATGTGCTTGCTTATCATAGCTATGTTATCTTTCATAGGAAAGCAAAGCAGTAAAATAATAGTGGCATTCACCGGTATTGTAATTGTTTCTAGTTTTGTAGTAAAAGCCGGAAATTATGGTTATCTATACTTAGGCTATGAAGAGCAATTAGAAGTAGCTAAGGAATATGCAAGCTATCCTTTGGTCTGTCTGTATGAAGGCTATGGATTCTATGAAAATGTAATGGAAATGCAATATTATGAGCAGACCTTGTTAATAAAAGAAGAGGAATTAAACTTATTGGATGCACAAAGAATGAGTGTAACAGAAAATGGCTATATTCTTTTATTAAAAGATGTAAGTAATGAGGAACTAGAAGAGACAATATCAAGAATGTTAGAGATTTTTGGGGGCACTAGTTATGAAGTTATATGGGAAGGTGGACCACATCTAGACCATATTGTAAAGGTGGAATAAGAGGAGAAAACGTGATGTTAATATTAACCTTACTAGTAGCACCTATGTTGATGGGAATCTTATTGGTAGATACCAAAAGTTTTTCTGTCTTAAAAACTTGGGTTTATGGGCAGCTTATGCTATGGGCACTATTTCAAGTAGTGGCAGTTCCTTTTATCTTATGGGAGAAAAATTTATCTGAATTATTACCAGTGTATTTAGTGGTTTGCAGCATTTTTATAGGATGTGGAAGCATACAATGGATCAGAAATAGGAAGGCAATTGTTTGGAAGCCGAG
Source organism: uncultured Lachnospiraceae bacterium (assembly GCA_964369945.1). GTDB lineage: Bacteria > Bacillota > Clostridia > Lachnospirales > Lachnospiraceae > RGIG6307. The sequence continues at coordinate 26,503 of CAYJHO010000003.1, read as the reverse complement.
TAAAAGTTCTTTGCCAAGAACCATATTTATACTATTGCTAGTGATTCAATGCATTGCCATGATTGTATTAGCCATTAATGATGGAGATGATGCGTACTATATGGCAATTGCGAGTATTGCAGAATCAGGGGGGAGCATGTATACCGCAAATCCGTATGCAGTAGGAACGGTTATACTAAATCCTAGATATGCACTAGCACCATTTCCTATTTGGATAGCCTCACTCTCTAGAGTGACTGGAGTTCATGTTCTTAGTTTGGGACATATCTATTTAGGAATAGTTTCCTTACTACTTTGCTATGGTATTTATCATATGATGGGTAAGTTACTTTTTGAAAAGAACAGAAAATATTTAGATTCTTTTATGCTCTTTATAAGCGTGTTGATTCTGTGGGGGAACACTTCTTCTAGAACGGCTGAAAGTTTCTTATTGATTCGCAGTAGACAGGGTAAATCCCTAGTATCCGCTATCGTGATACCCATGATATTTTATTTGCTAATTCTGATGGGAAAGCAGATTCATGAAAATCAAAAAATGGGTCTTCGCTATTATCTAATTGCTACGGCAGTGCTCTTAACAGCTTGTTTGGGAAGCAGTATGGGATCTGCATTAGGCGTGGTATTGTTTTTGAGCGGGGCATTTCTTTTGACTCTTGCCTATAAGCGCTATCAGATTTTGCTGTTATCGTGTCTTTGTGCCATTCCTAGTGGGTGTTACATTTTAGCATATTTGATACTGTAGTCAGTGTTAGAAAAGGAGCTTTTGATGGAGAATAATGTTTTTTTAGTGTGGCAGGAGTTAAGTGGAACAGGCAGTGTCTTGGTGTTATATTTGTTAGCAGGGATTTATATTTTTTTGAAAGAAAAACTTAACTATTTGCGTATCATTTTCTTATATCTCCCCTTGCTATGGTTGGCTTTTTTATTTCTGCCATTTACGTATAGCATCATAGAAACTGTGATTGATGCAGAACTTTATTATCGTTTCTTTTGGTTATTACCTGTGGTGGCAACCATTGCATACGCTTCGGTTTTGTGTGTGCAACAAGCAAAGGAAAAGCATAAAAAGTTGGTATATGTACTTTCGATTGTTAGCATCTTAGTCTGCGGAGATTTTGTATATAACAATTGGCGATATAGTTTGGCAGAAAATAAATACCATGTGCCAGAAGTAGTGGTTCAAATCTGTGATTCTATGCATATTGAGGGGCGAGAAGTGTTAGCAGTATTTCCTGTGGAGCTGATGCAGTATGTTAGACAGTATGATCCTACGATTATTACACCATATGGGCGAGACACCTTGGTAGAGGCATGGAATATTAGGCATCCTTTATATGATGAAATGGAACGGGAACTAATCCTTGGGGAAGCGTTGACCACGGAAGCTAGCCAAGCAAGGTGTGTATATATTGTATTAGAGGAATCACAAGAAATTAGTGGAAATATCGAGAGCAATGGGTATCGCTATTTAGAAACCATAGAGGGTTATCAACTATATTATAATGAGGATTTTTTGAATCCATAAGAAAAGCAGAATTGCTACGAGTAGGAAGTAGTGATTCTGCTTTTTGCATTTACTCTGAAAGTGCTAAAGACAAGGTGTCTTCCATTGCTTTTAATAGCATGGTGGCTGTATACTGTTCCTGATCCTCGTAAGTGATTTCTGCTAGAGGGACACCGCTACGTAGTTGGGTGGATATGTCATTTATAACCGTTGGGAAGAGGGGGAGCATGGTTTCTATGCTTTCATCTAGGTAGGAAAGTGATACATCGGATAAGCCGTCCGCTTCCACAATAAGTTGTAGCTCCATGACAGATCCTGAAACTTCTAAATTGGTGCTATAGATTCCAGGTTGATAAATGTTAGAGCTAGAAGAAGTGATTCCCTCATCTGTCTCGGTACTGCTACTTTCTGTGGTTTCTGATGATTCAATTTCTGGCTTATCAGGCATAAACATCATGAGGAATAAAACAATAAGTACAAGAGCTAAAAAAATAAAAATAGAGGTATAGAGTACTTCTCTTTTGTGCAACACAAATATTTTAGTTTTTCGATTCATGAGTGCTCCTTAATCGTGTGATGAAGTTCTTGTTATACCTTATGTGTAAGGTAGTACTTTTATTCATATCTTTTTTGTGGTATGATAATTGTGTTTTTAGTTCAGAGATTATCATTTGTTTAGGAGGTTAGGATGAGTCAATATACAAAACAGGATATTTTAAGAATGGTAGAGGAAGAGGATGTAGAGTTTATTCGTCTTCAGTTTACTGATTTTTTTGGTAACTTAAAGAATGTTGCGATAACAGCATCTCAATTAGAAAGGGCGTTAGAGAATAAGTGTATGTTTGATGGCTCTTCGATTGAAGGATTTGCAAGAGTCGAGGAGTCAGATATGTTTTTATATCCTGATAAATCCACGTTTGTTATTTTTCCTTGGAGGCCGCAGCAAGGGAAAGTGGCTCGTATGATTTGTGATGTTTATACAGCAGATCGAAAGGCATTTCTAGGAGATCCTAGAAATGTATTAAAAAAAGCAGTGGAAGAGGCAAGAGAACTAGGTTATGAATTTAATGTTGGACCTGAATTAGAATTTTTCTTGTTTAATACAGATGAGATGGCAAAACCTAGCTTGGATTCTATGGAACAAGCAGGATATTTTGATATGGGGCCAAATGACCTAGGGGAAAATGCCAGAAGAGACATTATCTTAAATCTAGAAGAACTAGGATTTGAAGTAGAGTCCTCTCATCATGAAACAGCACCTGACCAACATGAAATAGATTTTAAGTATGGAGAAGTGTTAGAAACAGCAGATAATATCAACACCTTTAAGTTGGTGGTGAAAACCATTGCTAGAAGACATGGATTGTATGCAACCTTTATGCCAAAACCTAGAGGCGATGTGAGTGGTTCGGGTATGCATATTAATATGTCTTTATTTAAAGAAGGTAAGAATATTTTTGATGTTCCAGAAGGTGAGATAGGATTGAGTGCGGAAGCATACTATTTTATAGGGGGTATCCTTAAACATATCAGAGGGATGTGTGCAGTTACCAATCCTCTTGTGAATTCTTATAAGAGATTAGTACCAGGATATGAGGCGCCTACCGATATTACTTGGGGAACTAAGAATCGTTCACAATTGATTCGAATTCCAGCAAATGATGGGATAGGGACTCGATTAGAATTGCGTTCTCCTGATCCATCCACCAATCCGTATTTGGCTTTAGCACTTTGTTTAAGAGCAGGAATTCAAGGGATCAAAGAGAAAATTATGCCAACAAGAGCTTTTAATGGCAATGTATATAAAATGACAGAAGAGGAACGCAGAGAATGGGGCATTGAAGCTCTACCAAGAGATTTAAATGAAGCTTTGGATGCGATGCAAGAGGATGCTTTTGTAAAAGAAACGTTAGGAGAGCATATATTTAATAAATATATAGAGGCAAAAAGAGGAGAATGGAGCAGATATATTACTCAGGTTTCACAATGGGAATTGGATGAATATTTAAATAAATATTAAGATTTCGAGAGGATATTATGATGGAACGGAGGGTATATGACAGGCATTATTTTGGCTTTTCCTAAAATGGAAGAAGGAAAAAGCATTAGAAATATACTAATTAGAAATGGCTTTTCTAATGTCTTCGTATGCACAACAGGTTTACAGGCAATGCAACATGCGGATGATCTTAGACAAGGAATTGTAGTAAGTGGTTATAAATTAACGGATATGATTTATCATGAACTAGAACACAACCTTCCAGCTGATTTTGAAATGTTATTGATAGCCTCTGCCCAGTTATTATCAAGAAGAAGTGAATCTGCAGTGGTGTCTCTAGGTATGCCACTTAAGGTGCATGAATTGATAAGTACCTTGCATATGATGCAAGATACCATAGAAAGAAAAAGAAGAAAGAAAAAACTTGCAAAACCAAGCCGTACAAAGGAAGAGGAAGAGATTCTACAAAAGGCGAAACAGGTCTTAATGGAGCGAAATGGTTTTACAGAGTTAGAGGCTCACAAATACATACAAAAATGTAGCATGGATAGTGGGAACAATCTAGTGGAAACAGCACAAATGGTGCTAAGTATGTTTTGATTGTATAAAAGATAGGAGATCTAGTATGAAGGAAAAAATGATTAATTTTACAAAAATGCATGGATGCTTAAATGATTATGTTTATATAGATGGAGCAAAGAATTATATTTCAATGGAGGAAAAGCCAGCATTTGTTCGCTATGCAAGTGATAGACATGCAGGTGTTGGATCCGATGGAGTTATCTTTATCAATCCATCCACAGAGGCAGACTTTGAAATGGAAATGTGGAATGCAGATGGAACAAGAGGTGAGATGTGTGGAAATGGTATTCGTTGTGTGGGAAAATTTGTATATGATTTTGGATTAACAACAAAAGAAAGTATCACAGTAATTAGTGCAGGAGCAATTAAATATTTAGACTTACAAATAGAGGACTCTGCAGTGGTTGCTGTTAAGGTAAATATGGGGAGTCCTATCTTAGTACCAGAGCAAATTCCAGCAAAGTTTGATGGTAAAGTAGTGGTGAAGGAACCTATGATAGTAGATGGGAAGGAGTACTTTGTAACTTGCGTTTCTATGGGGAATCCACATGCTGTTGTTTTTATGGATGAGATTGACAGTCTTGAAATCGAAAAGATTGGACCTAAGTTTGAACATCATGAAAAGTTTCCAAACAGAATTAATACAGAATTTGTTAAAGTAATTGACAGGACTTGTGTTGAAATGAGAGTATGGGAACGAGGATCAGGGGAAACACTAGCTTGTGGAACCGGTTGTTGTGCCACTGTGGTAGCTTGTGTTTTGAATGGTTTGACAGAGGACAAAGTGAAGGTAAAGGTAAGGGGTGGAGAGCTTTCTATTCAATGGGACAGAGAAGAAAACTTGATTTATATGTCTGGTCCAGCGACAACTGTCTTTCAGGGAGAGATAGAAAAAGCTTGATATTTTCTGTAAATTAAGTTAAAGTAGTAAATTATATGAATAATAGGTATGTAAATTAGAAGAAAGAGGAAGATTATGTTTAAAGTTAACGACAATTATTTGAAATTACCAGGAAGTTATTTGTTTTCAACAATTGCAAAGAAAGTAAGCGCATTTACAGAGGCAAATCCTGAGAAGAAAATCATTAGATTAGGGATTGGTGATGTAACACAGCCAATTGCACCAGCGATTATTGATACCTTACATGGTGCCGTAAATGAAATGGCAGACGCTAGTACATTCAAGGGTTATGCACCAGACTTAGGCTATGAGTTTTTAAGAAGTGCTATTGCAAAAAATGACTTTGCAGCGAGAAATTGTGATATTGCTGCAGATGAGATTTTTGTATCGGATGGAGCAAAGTGTGATTGTGCTAATATTCAAGAAATCTTTTCTGTAGATAATAAAATAGCTGTATGTGATCCAGTATATCCAGTATATGTAGATACTAATGTAATGGCAGGTAGAACAGGAGTCTATGATGCGGCTGCAGGGACATGGAGTAATGTAATTTATATGCCTTGTACAGCAGAAAATAATTTTTCCCCTGAATTGCCAACAGAAACTCCAGATATTATATATTTATGCTTCCCAAATAACCCAACAGGGGCGATGATTACCAAGGCAGAATTACAAACATGGGTAGATTATGCAAATAAAGTTGGAGCAGTTATTCTATATGATGCAGCCTATGAAGCTTATATTTCGGAAGAGGACAAGCCACATAGTATCTATGAGTGTGAAGGTGCAAGAACTTGTGCGATTGAAATGCGTTCGTTCTCTAAGAATGCTGGATTTACAGGAGTTCGTTTGGGATATACGGTAGTGCCAAAAGATATCCAGGCGGATGGAGTAACTTTACACAGTTTGTGGGCGCGTCGCCATGGAACTAAATTTAATGGTGCTCCTTATATGATTCAAAAGGCTGGAGAGGCTGTTTACTCAGAGGCTGGAAAAGCGCAATTACAAGAACAAGTAGCATATTATATGAATAATGCAAAAGTGATTTATGAAGGTTTAAAATCTGCTGGATACCAAGTTTCAGGTGGTGTAAATGCTCCATACATTTGGTTGAAAGCACCAAATCAAATGACAAGTTGGGATTTCTTTGACTTCTTGTTAGAAAAGGCAAATGTAGTTGGAACTCCTGGTTCAGGATTTGGACCAAGTGGAGAAACTTATTTCCGTTTGACTGCATTTGGAAGTTACGAAAATACAGTAGAAGCAATTGAGCGTATTAAGAAGTTATAATCTTTTATCATCATTCATTTTACATTGAAAGAAATATAAAAATATAGTAATATAAGATAGTAGTCAACTTGCATAAGTTTGACTACTATTTTAGAATACGGTAAAGAGGAATAAAATGATCGAGTGGAAGAATGATAAGCAGTTATTACAAATGCATAAAAAGTTAAAAAAAGAACTTCTAAAAAAAGAAAACTTGCTAGAAAAGAGAATTGCGATTCTTTCAGGATCCACAACGGATTATGTAGTAAAAATTCTAGAAATTATGTTGCTTGATGTGGGAATAAAGCCGATATTTTTTCAAGGGAATTATGGTTGCTATTATGAAGATGGAGCCTTTTTTAATGAAGAACTAAAAGGGTTTTCACCAGAAATAGTATATATTCATACCACAAATAAAAATATTGATCTCTATCCGATTGCTTCCGATTCTCTAGAGGAAGTTGATCGGAAATTAGATGTACTTGAGCAAAAGTATAAGCAGATTTGGAGAAATTTAGAGCAAGAATATCAATGTATTATCATACAGAACAATTTTGAGTATCTTCCTTATCGTGCCATGGGAAATGCAGATGGATATTTCGCTGTAGGGAAGAACAATTTTATTAGAGCAGCGAATGATAAAATGCATCAATATGCAAGAATGCACCAAGGACTGTATATCAATGATATCAATTTTCAATCTGCACAGGTGGGGCTAGATACTTGGTGTGATTGGGACCTTTGGTATCTTTACAAATATGCTATTAGCTATGAGGCAATTCCTTGCTTATGTCACAATATTGCATCCATTATGAAATCTCTATTGGGCAAAAACAAGAAATCGTTAGTATTAGATTTAGATAATACACTCTGGGGCGGCATTGTTGGAGATGATGGAGTAGAAGGGATTTTGCTAGGGGATGAAGAACCGCAAGGAAGGGCTTTTGCTGATTTCCAAGAATATATAAAGAGCTTACAAGCAATGGGCATAGTTCTAAACATAGCATCAAAAAATGAAGAAGAAAATGCTTTAGCTGCACTGAAAGATAAGAAATCTATACTAAGTGTAGAAGATTTTTTTGTAATAAAGGCAAACTGGAAAGCGAAGCCAGAGAATATACGAGAAATTATTTCAGAAATTAATTTACTAGAGGAGAGCATGGTCTTTGTGGATGATAATCCAATGGAAAGGGATTTGGTAAAGTCACAGCTTTCTAAGATTACAGTAGTAGAAGCATCAAAGCCAAAGGAATTTAGGCAGAAACTAGATGAATATAATTATTTTGAAATAACAAGTTTGTCAAGAGAAGATAAGTTAAGGAATGAATTTTATCAAAGAGATAAGGAGCGTGAGCAGTGGAAGACGAAGCTCGTTGACTACGATGATTATTTACGATCCTTAGAAATGACTTCATCCATTGAGGGGATTCATAAAGCCAATATAGATAGAATTACGCAATTGATCAATAAAACAAATCAGTTTAACTTTACAACAAAAAGATATACGAAAGAAGAAGTTTTATCTGTGCAAGAAAATGAGGATTATATTGTTCTTAATGCAGATTTGTGTGATAAGTTTGGAGAAAATGGACTTGTATCGATACTATTTGGGGAATGTATAGATGAAACATTAGAAATTCAGCTCTTTGTTATGAGTTGCAGAGTGTTTAAACGACAGCTAGAGTATGCAATGATGGATACTTTGATACTTAAATGTATCCAATTAGGAATAAAGAAAATTAGAGGAATTTATATACCAAGTTCCAAAAATGGAATTGTAAAAGATTTTTATGAAAATTTTGGATTTGAAAAGGAAACAGAAGAGGAAAATAAGTTTACGTGGGTTTATGATATTCCTAGTAACTACGTAACGATGAATAAAGTGATAGAGGTTAAGTATAATGACAAGAGAAGCGATATTTGAGACAATGACAGAGATCTTTAGAAATATTTTTGATGATGATAATTTTGTGATTGATGATAGCACTTGTGCTAGTGATATTGAAGACTGGGATTCTTTTGAACAGGTTAGTATTATGATGGCAATGAAACATAGTTTTGGTGTAGAATTTGATTTTAAAGAAGTGGCAACATTACAATCCGTAGGGGAAATGGTCGATTTGATCCGTGCAAAATTATAATGGCAGACAAAAAACAAGAATTAGATTTGAAAGTGATTTTAAGGGACTTAGAAATTAATCAAGGTGATATTTTAGATGTTTCCTCAGATATTACCTCCTTTATGTACCATTTTATGGAAGAGTACGGTGAGTTTAAAGTAGATGTGATATTGGATGCACTAAAAGAAATGGTAGGAGAAGAAGGAACCATACTGATACGTAGTTACAATTGGGAATTTTGTAGCGGTGCAATGTTTGATTATTATAAGACTAAAAGTAAAGTAGGTTCTCTAGGGAATTTAGTGTTAAAGAGAGCAGATTTTAAAAGAACAAAACATCCGATGTACTCCTATATGGTTTGGGGAAAGTTACAGAAAGAATTATGTGAAATAGATACGGTAGGTGCGTGGGATTTAGGGTCTGTATTTGATGTGCTTTATCAAAGAAAAGCAAAGAACTTATTGTTAGGAAGCAACATTGACTCTTTCACCTTCGTGCATTATGTAGAACAACAGACAGGTACAAAGTATCGATATATTAAATCATTTGCTTCTCAATATAAGGATGAACAAGGCATGATTGCTATAAAGGATTACGAAATGTATGTAAGAGATTTAGAACGAAATGTAGTTATGTGTATGCAAGGGATTCGTGATATCTTTTTAGAAAGCTTGGTCATGAAAGAAAAACATGTATTTTGGGGAACAGTTGCAGTGATTGACTACGAACAAGCCTTTGGACTTGTAAAGGAAGATATAGTGACTAATAAATCTAGAAACCTATGTACATATTTAGGACAGTAGAAAGGATATTTATGAAGATAGGGGACAAAATATATAATTTAGCAGAAGAATTATTTCCGATTTGTAGAAGTCTTACCGGGGATGGAGTACGACAAACTTTAGATAAGTTAGCAGAAATTTATCCTGTAAAGCAATATTCTGTTAAAAGTGGGACTAGGGTTTTTGATTGGACAGTTCCAAAAGAGTGGAATATTAGAGATGCATATATCATGGATGAAAACGGAAACCGCATTGTTGATTTTCTATCCTGTAATTTACATGTAATGGGATATTCGATTCCTGTCAATCAAATCATGACTGGAAAGGAATTAGAGCCTTATTTATATTGCTTAGAGGAGCAGGAAGATGCGATTCCTTATATTACTTCTTATTACAGTGAAAGATGGGGGTTTTGTGTAACTGCAAAGCAAAAATATGAAATAGCAAACAGTCAGCAAAACTATCAAGTGTGTATTGATAGCGAGTTAAAAGATGGTGTCCTTAACTATGGTGAAATTTTAATTAAGGGAGAGAGCGAAAAGGAAATCTTTTTTTCTACCTATGTATGTCATCCTTCTATGGCAAATAACGAACTTTCGGGGCCTACAGTAGCTATTTATTTAGCGAAATGGATTGCCTCTTTACCTAAGAGAAGGTATAGTTACCGAATTGTATTTTTACCAGAAACGATAGGATCTATCACATATTTGAGTACAAATTTAAAGCAAATGCAAGAAAATATGTTGGCAGGATTTGTCCTAACCTGTATTGGGGATGAAGGAGATTTTTCTTATATTCCATCTAGATATGGAGATAATTTAGCTGACAAAGTAGCAAGCTGTGTCTTAAAACATAGTGTGAAGCGTTTTAAAGAGTATAGCTTTCTAGATCGTGGCTCAGACGAAAGGCAGTACTGCAGTCCTTTTGTAGATTTGCCAGTATGTAGTGTAACAAAAACAAAATATGGTGAATTTCCAGAATACCATACTTCTTTGGATAATATGGATTTTATTTCAGCAAAAGGCTTGGGAGATTCCTTCGAATTTTATAAAACTTGTATCGAAGCATTGGAATTTAATGATTATTATAGCATACAATGTTTGTGTGAACCACAGCTAGGGAAAAGAGGATTGTACCCTACATTAAGCTATAAAGGCTCTGCGGAAGCAACAAGGCATATGAGAAATACAATTGCCTATTTAGACGGTAAAAATGATATTTTTGACATTTGCAATTTGATTCATGCAGATGTCAAAACAGTAATAGAAACAATACAGTTATTGGCAAATGCAAAATTATGTGAAAAAAATACTTGACTTTTGCGATGTATTAGGTTAAAGTGTTAAACAAGATAGAAAAGGCAATGAAAGAGACTCATTACAAGAGACACGACAGGAATACAACGTCACCGACTGAGAGCGTTGTTTGTGGAAGCGGTAATAGGGAACACTCTAGAGCTGGCAGTTCGAAAGAAGAATTCGTAGGGCTGCACGTATCATACGCGTTAAGTATGCCGAGGTTAGTTGATTGATGGATTGACTAATAAACACGGGTGGTACCGCGAATATTTTGTAACGTTCGCCCCGAGATGCTTAGGCATTTTGGGGCGTTTTTTGTTTTATTATTTTTAGAAGAGGAGAAGAAACATGAAATTTTTATCAGGAATTAAGGCAAAAGAAACATTAGAACTTGAAACATTACTAGATGGCACGAAGCTAGGCGAGGAAGTGAAAGTGAATGGAGCGATTCATAGCATTCGCGATATGGGACATGTGGCTTTTGTGGTGTTACGTAAACGTGATGGATTGCTACAATGTGTTTTTGAAGAAGCTAGTGCTTGTTTTGATATCAAGATACTAAGAGAAGCTGCTACGATTGAAGTAGAAGGTATATTAGCTAAAAATGATAAAGCTCCTCACGGAATAGAAGTGTTGATGAAAGCCGTTAAAGTGTTATCAGAACCAGTTGAGGCAATGCCGATTCCTATTGGAAAATGGAAAATGAATACTTCTTTAGAAACAAAACTTAATCTTCGTCCTATAGCACTTCGAAATGTAAGAGAACGTGCAAAATTTAAAATACAAGAAGCAGTAGTAAAAGCTTTTCGTAGTTTTTTAGATGAACAAGGATTTACAGAGATTAGAACCCCTAAAATTGGCGCTAAAAGTGCAGAGGGTGGTGCTAATATTTTCAAATTAGATTATTTTCATAAACCAGCTATTTTGCAACAAAGCCCTCAATTATACAAGCAGATGATGGTGGGAGTATTTGATAGAGTTTATGAAACAGCCCCAGTATTTCGTGCAGAAAAACACAATACCAAAAGACACCTAAACGAATATACTTCCTTAGATTTAGAGATGGGCTATATTGATGGCTTTGAAGAAATCATGGCAATGGAAACTGGATATTTACAGAGATTAGTAGAAATGTTAAAGACAGAATATGCAAAAGAAGTACAGATACTAGGAATAGTCTTACCAAAGGTGGATCAAATTCCTTGCGTAAGATTTGATGAGGCAAAGCAGTTGGTTGCCAAGAAATATGATAGAGCCATTCGTAATCCTTATGATTTAGAACCAGAAGAAGAAGTTTTAATTAGCCAATATTTCAAAGAGGAATATGATGCAGATTTTGTTTTCGTCACACATTATCCTAGTAAAAAGAGACCGTTCTATGCCATGGATGATCCAGAGGACACAACCTTTACCTTAAGTTTTGACTGCTTGTTTCAAGGGATGGAAATTACCACTGGTGGTCAAAGGATTCATGATTATCAGGCTTTATTAGAAAAGATAGAACAAAAAGGAATGACAACAGAAGGACTAGATAGTTATCTGATGGCATTTAAGCATGGAATGCCTCCACATGGTGGCTTAGGTTTAGGTTTAGAGAGGCTTACTATGAAATTATTGAATGAGGATAATGTAAGAGAAACTACTTTGTTTCCAAGAGATTTATCAAGATTGGAGCCGTAGAAAACAGAATGTCTAATTTCATTAAAAAAATGGTAGCATTGATCGGGATAGTCGGAATATCTTATCTTACAATATTTAGTACACTTTATACGGTTAGTTTTTATTTTGAATCAGAGAGTGGTGGATATTACAAAGAACAGTTTCAGGGATTGGTTAGTGATAGTGATTCAGTTTTCGTGCACGCACTATTTTGGCTGATGATATTTGGTGTATTTTTTCTATTACGAAAGAGAATTGTTAATATAAAAGTATCCCATGTGGATAAAGGGATTTATGGCGTAGCCATTTTATTGACAACTCTTGGGATTATTTGGTCACTTATGACAGAAGTAAGCATTATTCATGACTCAATCATGGTATACGATGCAGCAGAAAAAATGATAGCTGGGGATTTAAGTCCGTTTGATTATTGGGGCTATTTCCATAGATATCCCCATCAGCTCTCCTTGGTGCATATGTTTGAAACTTTTATGAGACTCGGCATTCAAGAGAGTCATAAATTCCTATATATATTAAATAGTATTGCGCTTGGTCTGTTTACCATTGCTAGTTATCGTGTGTTGAAGCTTCTTACTTGTTCTACAGTAGCATATGTAGCTTATGGGGGAATACAACTAGCTTGTGCCCCCTTGTTTCTGTATACTTCATTTGCTTATGGGGAAGTTATTTCTATTTCCTGTACCATGTGGGCTGTCTATGCAAGCATGCTATTTTTCCAATCCATAGAAAAGAGAAAATCATGGAAATATCTAGTTCTATTAGCAGCTGTGCTGACGATAGGCTACTATGTAAGAACCAATATGCTTATTATATTTGTGGCGATTGCTTGTACCTTGATATTAGTGTTACTAGAAAAAAGGATATGGTGGAAATTATGGATTATAGTACCATTGATCATAGCCTATGGGATTCCAAACATACTAGTATCAAGTGCTTATGGTGAATATATGGAGGGGTATGATGCTACTCCATCCATTGCCTGGATTAGTATGGGCATGTTAGAGGGAGAGTATGGATTTGGACCAGGTGGTTATAATTCTACCTTATACTATGATTTTAGAGAAACTACGGAAGAATCCACAGCAGTTCTTCTAGAGAGAATGGAGGAGCGAGTGGGGGACTTTCTTTCGAATCCAAGTTATGCCCTTACTTTTTATCACAATAAATTAATGTGGCAATGGATGAATCCTGACTTTTTGAGTTTAGAGCATACCTCTCATTTCGAAGAGGAACCTAACGAGTTTATTCAACAATTATATTATGGGGATTTGAGAGAGCCTTGGTTTCAGTTTATGAATTTATACCAAAGTGCTATTTTACTTTTGGGGCTCTTAGCTTTTGGTATCTTACTAATCAGCAAAAGGCAGGGAAGCGAGTACCTTATCCTGATTATATTTATCGGAGGATTCCTGTTTTCCATTCTTTGGGAAGCAAAACCTAGATATCCATTGCCCTACTTTGTTATCCTGCTGCCTGTGGCAGCAAATGCGTTATCTGTAATTATTAGAAAGGTGGAAGAATATGTCAAATAAAATAAACGATGAAACAATGGAATATGTTGGAATATTAGCAAAGTTAGATTTAACAGAAGAAGAAAAAGAAGCAGCAAAAAAAGATATGGGAAGTATGCTAGATTATATTGATCAATTAGCAGAACTAGACACGGAAGGTGTGGAACCTATGAGCCATGTTTTCCAAGCGGGAAATGTATTTCGAGAAGATGTTGTAACAAATGGGGATGAGAGAGAAGCCATATTACAAAATGCACCTGGTAGCAAAGATGGTATGTTTAAAGTGCCAAAGACAGTGGAATAGGTAGAAAGGCGGAAAGTATGGATCTATTAAGTTTAAGTGCAATTGCACTAGCAAAGAAAATAAAAAAAGGTGAGGTCACAGCAGTAAAGGCAATGGAAGCTGTGTTTGATAGAGTTGAGGAAACAGAACCAAATTATAACTGCTATATTACATTAGAGAAGGAAAAAGCCTTAGAAAAAGCTGCAATTATTCAAGAAAAAATTGAAAATGGAGAACTGAGCGGTCCTTTGGCAGGCGTTCCAGTTGCGATCAAAGACAATTTGTGTACGAAAGGTATGCTTACCACTTGTGCTAGTAAGATTTTAGCTAATTTTATTCCTAGCTATGATGCCCATGTAGTAGGTTTATTAGAAGAAGCTGGTGCTGTGGTCATTGGAAAAACAAATATGGATGAATTTGCTATGGGATCTACCTCGGAAACAAGTGCCTATGGATCGACTAAGAATCCTAGTAATCCAAAGCATGTACCTGGGGGATCTTCGGGAGGTTCAGCAGCAGCAGTAGCTGCTGGATCATGCTTCTTTGCCCTAGGAACAGATACGGGTGGATCGATTCGTCAGCCAGCCAGCTACTGTGGTGTTGTGGGACTAAAGCCTACTTACGGAGCAGTATCTCGTTATGGTTTGATTGCCTATGGTTCTTCTCTAGACCAAGTTGGGCCAATCACGAAGGATGTAGCAGATTGTGCTACCGTGATGGAAGTGATTTGTGGGAGAGATTCAAAAGATTCTACCAGTGTAGAATGTGAAGAAAGGGATTTTACCAATGCATTAGTAGAGGATGTGCAAGGGATGAAAATCGGAATTCCAAAAGACTATCTAGGAGAAGGCTTGGATGAGGAAGTGAAAGAATCTGTACTAGCAGCAGCTAAAGTACTAGAGGCAAAAGGGGCTATCATTGAGTTTTTTGATCTTGCTTTAGTAAAATATGCAATTCCAACTTACTATACCATTGCTGCCGCAGAAGCAAGTTCAAATCTAGAACGATTCGATGGGATCAAGTATGGGCATCGAGCAGCTGAATACGAGGGGTTACACCAAATGTATAAGAAAACTAGGTCTCAAGGCTTTGGTGCAGAGGTGAAGCGCCGTATTATGTTAGGCTCTTTTGTACTCAGTAGTGGCTACTATGATGCCTATTATTTGAAAGCATTAAAAGTAAAATCTTTGATGAAAGCTGCATTCGATCAAGCGTTTGAAACATATGACGCGATTTTGGGTCCAGTTGCGCCTGGGACTGCTCCTTTATTAGGGGAAAGTTTATCGGATCCTATGAAAATGTATCTAAGTGATATCTATACCATATCGGTGAACTTAGCAGGTTTACCAGGGATGAGTGTCCCTTGTGGAATGGATAGAAATGGCTTACCCATTGGTTTGCAGTTGATAGGGAACCACTTTGAAGAAAAGAAATTAATACAAATAGCCTATACCTATGAACAGGCAAGAAAGGAGGCAGAGTAAGATGGGGAAACAATATGAAACCGTAATCGGACTAGAAGTGCATGTTGAACTTGCTACAAAGACCAAAATTTTCTGTGGATGTACGACTGAATTTGGAGGTTCACCAAATACTCACACTTGTCCAGTTTGTACAGGGATGCCAGGTTCATTGCCGGTATTAAATAAGCAAGTGGTAGAATATGCGATGGCTGTAGGTCTAGCAACCAATTGTGAAATTACTAGATTTTGTAAGTTTGATAGAAAAAACTACTTTTATCCGGACAATCCACAAAACTATCAAATTTCCCAATTATATTTGCCGATTTGCAGGAATGGGTCAATTGAAATTGAAACTAGTACAGGCACAAAAGCTGTAAGAATTCATGAAATTCATATGGAAGAGGATGCAGGGAAGTTAATCCATGATGAATGGGAGAACTGCTCTTTGGTAGATTATAATCGTTCAGGAGTACCTTTGATTGAGATTGTGTCAGAGCCAGATATGAGGAGTGCACAAGAAGTAATTGCCTATTTAGAAAAATTAAGACTCATCATTCAATACCTAGGAGCATCCGATTGTAAGTTGCAAGAAGGCTCTATGAGAGCGGATGTGAATTTGTCCGTTCGCGAGGTAGGCGCCTGTGAATTTGGAACTCGTACAGAAATGAAAAACTTAAATTCATTTAAAGCAATTGCAAGAGCCATTGAATCAGAGAGAGCAAGGCAGATAGAATTGATAGAAGAAGGAAAAGTGGTAGTACAAGAAACCAGAAGATGGGATGATAATAAAGAGTACTCTTATGCCATGAGAAGCAAAGAAGATGCCATGGATTATCGTTATTTTCCAGACCCAGATTTAGTACCGATTCAGATTTCAAAAGAGTGGATAGAGCAGGTTAAGGCAGCGCAGCCTGAGCTTAGATCAGAGAAAATTCTTCGTTATCAAAAGGAATTTGATATTCCAATGTATGATATTGAAATTATAACAGGGTCTAAGCACTTGGCAGATTTATTTGAAGAAACAGTAGCCATTTGTAAACAGGCAAAGAAGGTATCTAACTGGTTAATGGTTGAAACCTTTAGATTATTAAAAGAGAAAAATTTAGATCCTGAAGATATTAGTTATAGTGCAGAAAACCTTGCTAAATTAATAGAATTAACGGAATCAAAGAAAATCAATTCAAGTGTTGCAAAAGAAGTTTTTGAAGTTATGTTTTATGAAAATATTGACCCTATCGTATATGTAGAGGAAAAGGGCTTAGGAATGCTTAGTGATGATTCGTTATTACGAGAAACTATTGAATCAATCGTAGCAGCAAACCCTCAATCTGTAGCAGATTTCAAAGCAGGAAAAGATAAAGCAATTGGCTTTTTGGTAGGGCAGACAATGAAAGAAATGAAGGGGAAAGCAGACCCAACAAGTGTAAATACAATTCTACGTGAAATTTTAAATAAGTAATGCAAAAATGATTTGAATTTGATATAATAAATTCAAATCATTTTATTATTTAGGAGGGTGTATCATGGAAACAAGAGCATTTGAAAAGTTAGGGATTGAATCTTCCCTATTAGGGTTTGGCTGTATGAGATTTCCAACCACAGAAACTGGAGAAATTGATGAAGCTAGAGCTATGAAAATGGTTCACGATGCGATGGATCAAGGAGTGACTTATATCGATACAGCATATGGTTATCATGATGGGAAAAGTGAAGAGTTTACTGGTCGTATCTTAAAGACTAGAGATAGATCTAGCTTTACGATTGCTACTAAGATGCCAGTTTGGTATGTAAAAACAATAGACGATGCCAAAAGAATTTTTGCAGAACAATGTGAAAGATTACAAGTTGATTATGTAGATTTCTATTTGATTCATGCATTAAATAAAGAGCATTTTGATAATATGAAAGCCCTAGGTGTTATTGAGTATTGTGCTCAATTAAAAGAAGAAGGTAAGATTAAATATTTAGGATTTTCTTTCCATGATGAATATGTTGTTTTTGAAGAAATTTTAAATTACAGAGATTGGGATTTCTGTCAGATTCAATTGAATTATAAGGATACCAAAGAACAAGCAGGAATGAAGGGATATGAATTAGCAGCATCAAAAGGAATACCATTAGTTATCATGGAACCAGTCAAAGGTGGAGCTTTGGCAAGGTATTCGGAGGATATCAATGCTATGTTTGACGCAATTGATCCAGGGAAAAGTGTAGCTAGTTTTGCCTTCCGCTGGTTAGCAGCATTACCGAATGTAAAGGTAATCTTAAGTGGTATGTCAACAGAAGAACAAGTACAAGATAATCTAAATACATTTCAAAATTACGTACCTCTAACAGAGGATCAAATTAATAAAATTAATGATATCGTAGAAGTGATAGAAGCTAGAGTGAAAAGTGGCTGTACTGCCTGTCGTTACTGTATGCCATGTCCTTTTGGTGTAGATATCCCTCATAACTTTGCTTTGTGGAATAAGAAACATATGTATGATCCCCTTGTAGCAAAAGCGGATTATGAGAGAACAGAAGAAAAGGCAAAAGCTGACAAATGTGTAAAATGTGGTAAATGCGAAGAAGTCTGTCCGCAGAAAATACAGATCAGAAATGATTTAGAAAAGGTAGTTGCGGATTTCGTCTAAGTTCTTAGAGTATATGTTAGGGAAAGGGGGTATTTATGCGTAAAATTTTTAGAAAAGCAAGTGCCATTGTTCTTCTTGCAATTATTTGGTTTATCGCCAATGAAGGTAGATTGTATGGGGAATTTGGAATCGGTGTGTTTGTGGCAATGGCCTGTATTTTGATTGCTAATCGATTGTTAGGTTTTGACTATGTGGAAACTTTTGCCATGCCCTTTTGGAAAACCATGAAATATTTTCTTTTTCTAATCAAAGAGATCTATGTGTCAGGATGTAAAGTGAGTTATCAGATTTTAACAGGAAAAGCAAGTCCACAATTTGTAGAAGAGAAAATAGACATACGGGTAAAGAATACGTTTATGCACTATGTGATTGGGAACTCAATTACCATGACCCCTGGTACAATTACCGTAGTTAATATGGATCATGAAATTATAATCTTATCCTTAGGACAAGTAGAAAAAGGTGAGCGAATCACCGCTAGTTTTGAAAATTTCTGGATAGAAGAAGAAAGCATTTGAATCTATTGGTATGATGAAAAAGTGGGGGACAAAGTCCCCCAAGAAAAGGAGCAGCGATATGTTTTTGGAAATAGCCATTGTAGTTTTGTTAATTACTACTATTTTTAGTGGTATCAGAATCTTAAAGGGACCAAGTCTGTGGGATCGTTTGCTAGGTTTTTCTCTTGTTAGCAGTAAGCTCATCATTATCGTAATTCTTTTTTCACTATTAACCAATCAATCTTTTTATCTAGATATTGCTTTAATCTGTGCTACTTTGGGTTTTGTAGGTACTACATCAATCTCAAAGTTGATTCGAAATCAGTAGGAGGGGCGTATGGAACTATTAGGATATATTTGTATTGCAATTGGCATTCTATTTATTGTCATAGGAATGATAGGAGTCTATCGATTTCACCACTTTTATGGCAGAATTTTAGCTGCAGCGAACGTAGATACAACAGGTTTGATTAGTATTTTGATCGGTGTTATGTTAGTAAGTGGATGGAACATGTTTTCCTTAAAAGTACTGCTTATTTTATTTATCTTTATGATACTAAATCCTATTGTTACTTCTGCCATTACTTCATCCGCCTATTTTTCGGGTTATAAACTTGAGGAAAAGGAGGAGGAAGATGCTTGATCAAATTACATTTGCGATGATGATTAGTACCGCGATTTTTATCGTCTTAGCCAAAAATTTAAAGCATGTAATTGTTGCCATGGGAGTTTTTTCTATTTTGGCTGCTTTTTCCTACTTGTTATATCAAGCTCCCGATGTTGCAATTGCAGAAGCGATTATCGGAAGTGCACTTTCTACTCTGCTCTATATTGTAGCTTTAAAAAAATATAGAACGGTATATATTTATGTAACATCAGGATCTAGAAAACTAATCAGTGATATGGAATTAAAAAGAGAGGTGCAAGAGATTCTTACAGAAATATTTGTATATTGTGAAGCCCATGATTTAGAGGTTCAATGTGTTTATAGTAGGGAGAAACCAGAAACGATAGCAAAACAACATGTATACGATTTAATCCTTATGAAGAAAAGAAATCATGTCAGTATTTATGGTTTGGAAACTGAATTGCACGTAAAGAATATCAAAGAAGTAATTCAATCCAAATTAGGAGATGACATAGCTGAGTTTTATCTTTATCAAGAGGAGGAAGCAGATGAAACTATATAGAACATGTGGAATGGTATTGATGGGAATTGCAATGATTGCGACTCTTTTCCTAAGTTTTGGTACCGAATCGATGCAACCTTCTATGGTAGAACAAGAGGTGATGGGGCATTATATAGAAGATACCAATGCAGAAAATGCGGTTGCTTCTATTTATTTAAATTATCGTATTTTCGATACTTTATTTGAGGCCTTAATGTTATTGGTAAGTGTTATGGGAGTAGTACATTTTTCTAGACACTTAGAGGGTGGATGTGAAGAGACGGTAAAGGTAGGACCAGCAAGAAATAATGCGATTGCCCTTATTGTTCCTTTTATTGTTTTATTCGGACTCTATATTACGATTAATGGACATGTTTCTCCAGGAGGGGGATTCCAAGGAGGAGCTGCTTTGACAGGTGCTGTTATTTGTGCCTATTTAGTTCGACCAGATAAATGTATCAGATTTAAAATATATGAAAAAATGGAGAAATATATCTTTATTGCCATTATAGTTTTGGGGGCTGGCTTTGGAGCGACTTCCCTCTATTTAGAATATGTAGAATTCAATGTTGCTTATCTAATGTTGATGAATACATTGATTAGTCTAAAAGTATATCTTGGACTGTCTATTATATTTTTTAGATTTGTGCACTATGAAGATAAGTAAGGAATAAAAGAAAATGAAATTATATGCTAAAAAAATAAGAATCATTTTATCTGTGGTTTTTATAGTAGTATTGGCAGTGGCTTTACTACATGGAGTGGACAAGGTGAGTTTTGAAATAACAAAACTTCAAGCAAGAGACAAGACAAAAGATTTGCAAATTGCAGTATTAGGAGATAGTATTTGGGCTTTGCATTTGGATGAAACAGGTATTGCGGCAATGATAGAAGAAGAGTTAGGGGTTAAAGTGTATAACAAAGCAATACAAGGAACTTCTGCTGCAAGCAAAATAGAGGATGAAGACAATTCGATGTTAGATATCTTAGAAGTATTGATCCCTACTGAGAATGCAGAGTCATCACAGTTACAAGAACTAAATTTAGCAGAAATGGATTATTTGGTATTAGCCTATGGATTAAACGACTATTTTGCAGGGACTGCCATAGAATCAGAGGATCCTTTCGATGAATTTACCTATGCAGGTGCGTATCGAATTGCTCTAGAAAGGCTTCAAGAAGCCTTTCCGGAACTTAAGATAATCATTTGCAGTCAGACCTACAATCAAGGATATTCTTATGGAAAAGTAGCTTTTGAAAGTTATTATCAAGATTTTGGAGGGGGAACCGCTTTAGATTATGTGAGTGGCTTGGAAAGAGTAGCAATGGAATACGATGTGATTTTTGTAAATAACTATGAGGATATTACAATTAATATAACTAATGGGCTTCAGTATTTAAGTGATGCTACCCATTTGACTGCTTATGGAAGAAAAGTATATGCACATAATATTTGTAAGTATTTATTAGAGGATGTCTTAAAAGATTCTTAACATTCGAAGGAGGAGAGTATGTTAACAGGTGAAATGGTCTCAATTGTATTATTTTTTATTGGCTTAATAGGAATTTTAAGTAGTAAAAGGATGTTTAAAACAATTATCTCTATGAGTATTATGGAAGTGGGAGCGGTGTTATTTTTCCTTACAATGAATGCACAAGTCTCCGATGTACCTCCTATTGGAGTAACTACAGGGGAGATTGCAGACCCTCTGCCTCAAGCACTTATGATTACCGCAATTGTAATTGGAGTGGCCGTTACAGCCATTTCTCTAGTTATGTTTATTAACCTCTATCATAGATATGGAACATCAAACTGGGAAGAAGCAAAAGAAATTCGAATAGAAAGGTATTAAAATATATGTTGATCTATTTTATTCTGATTCCAATCCTTGCAAGTGTCATTATTTATTTGATTCCTAAATTACCTATAGGATTTTTTGTATTGGGGCTAGAAGCTGTCTTGTTCTATTTTGCTTGGGATACTTTACTATCGGTAGAATCAAAGGGGCTGATACGTCAAATATTAGGTGCAGAGAACGCGGTACTTGGGATTGAATTAGTAGCAGACAAGCAGTCTGTAGTATTCTTAATATTGACTATATTTTTATTTAGTATAGCGTTTATATACACAATGAAAGAATCTTTCTTTAATAAGAAATTTGTTTTATTGTTTTTAATATTACAAGGGCTTTTAAGTGGTATTTTTGTGAGTGATGACTTATTCAATCTCTATGTTTTACTCGAAGTGGCTACAGTTGTGGTAGCGATTCTTATTATGTTTAAGAGGGATAGTTGTTCCATCTATGATGGTATGGTATATTTATTGTCTCAAATTCTTTGTATGACATTTTATTTATTTGGCATAGGATATTTGTACAAGATTTTTGGTGTTCTATCCCTTTCTAAAATCCGTGAATTAATGCCTTTAGCAACACAAGAACAACTAGTGTTACCCTTTGCCTTTATTATGACAGCAGTTTGTTTGAAAAGTGCTTTTTTTCCACTCTTTAGTTGGCTCCCAAGGGCTCATGGTACTCCTAGTGCTCCGTCAGCAGTATCTGCTATTCTTTCCGGTCTCTATGTTAAAAATGGTATCTATTTATATTTAACTTTTTCAGCCTTATTTGAGCCTGTTATTGATAGTTCACTTGTTTTTATCATCATAGGAGCGATGACAGCAATTGGTGGTTTTTCTTTTGCAATCATTCAATCAGATCTGAAATTAATTCTTGCCTATTCTACCGTATCACAAATGGGCTTGCTTGCCATAGGATTTAGTATTCCATCTGAAATTTCTAGGTGGGGTGCCAGCTATCATATTATGAATCATGCAGTATTTAAAGCTCTATTGTTTTTAGCAGCGGGAGCAATCATAAAAGAATATAAGACAAGAGATTTACATGAAATTAGAGGAGTAATGAAGCGAATGCCGGTAATGGGGATTGCTACCCTGATTGGAGTGCTTGGTATTATGGGAGCCCCTATATTAAATGGTAGCATCTCTAAATATTTCATCCAATATGGAGCAAAAAGGACGTGGATAGAAGTACTTATTTTGCTTATTAATTTTGGTACTATTTTGTGCTTTGTTAAGTACTCTACCATTTTATTTGGAGAGGGGAAAAGAAAAAGAAAAGTGCAATTTAGTAAGCAGATCGCAGTAGTAATTTTAGCTGTCAGTTGTGTCATAGGTGGAATTTTTGGTGTCGAATTGATGAATTTTATGTATGACACAGACTTGGTTTTAGAAAGAGTGGTTTACATAGAAAAAGCAGCGCAATTTATGGGAACCCTTGCGCTGGCAATTCTCTGTTATCGATATGTGGTTTGTAAAAATACATGGATCTATCGCTATCAAACAACAACACTTAACTTTTTGCAAATAGTAGTAGCTATGGTTGCCTTTTTTATCACTATGTTATTCACTACTAGTATCTAGTAAATATGGTTGTAGCTTGCTAAGTTGTAGTGGATTTACTTCCACCTTTACATACGTACCTTGGTCTCTGTACTCCTGTTCTAGGATGCTAGCTTCTTTTGTTAATGTATTAAGAAGCCCGCCTTCTGAATAAGGAAGTAGCAGTTCGACTAAGGTATTTTCTTTATAAAGCTCCTTCAAAATCAAGTCCAGCAGTTGGTTCATCCCGATTTCTTTCTTGGCACTCATATGGATTTTGTTATCTTGAACCCTAGGTATGATTCCGATTTCTTCCAATCGGTCACATTTATTATAAACTAAGAGCATAGGGATATGTCCTGCGCCTAGTTCATTAAGTGTTTCATTTGTAATACGGATATGCTCTTTGTAATGTTCATCCGATGCATCCACTACTTGAACTAATAAATCAGCAAGGCATACCTCTTCTAAGGTAGAGCGAAAAGCATCTACAAGATTATGTGGTAGTTTATTAATAAAGCCTACGGTATCCGAGAGATAGAATGGATGTTTCCCCTCAGGGGTAATTTTACGAACCGTAGTTTCTAGGGTTGCAAATACCATGTCCTTTTCAAACACTAACTTGTGTTCATTGTCATTTAAATTAGAATTTCCATAAAGAGAAAGCATTTTATTCATAAGTGTTGATTTTCCAGCATTGGTATAACCAACAAGGGAAACTTGAGGAATGGAAGAGTTAGAACGGCTTTTTCTCTGGGTTTCACGATTTCTCTTTACTGCCTCTAATTCTTTTCTGCATTCTCCAATTCTAAGCTCAATATGGCGTCTGTCTAGTTCTAGCTTCTTTTCACCAGCACCTCTACTACTCATGCTTCCACTAGTTCCACCTTGACGAGAGAGGGCAGTTCCCATACCTGCTAATCTTGGCAACAAGTATTGAAGTCTAGCCAAATCTACCTGCAAATTGGCCTCTTTTGTTTGGGCTCTTTGATGGAAGATTTCTAAAATCAAGGCTGTTCGATCTAAAATCGGAAGTCCGATGCTTGCATTTAAGTTTCGAATCTGTGATGGAGAGAGGGCGTTATCAAAGATAATAAGGTCAACTTGATGAAGCGCTGCCGTTTCTCTTACTTCATCCACTTTTCCAGTCCCAATATAAAGTGCCTTATGCGGAGTTGGTAAGCTTTGCGTAATCATACACACCACTTCCATATGGCAGGCTTCACAAAGGCTGATTAATTCTTCCATAGAATGATCAAATTGCTTATCTTGTCCGATTTTTAAACCAACTACTAATACTCGGTCTTTTCTAGTTTCTGTTATCTCAATTAGGTTATTTGTCTTTTTTTTGTTATTTTCCATAGTTCTCCTTAAGAATATCTCTATTTTATGTGCGTTATTTCTATTGAAATTATCTGCAATATTCGATATAATGACATTGTTGACGTTTTTAATGATTTACCTTAGATACTAAGGAAATCATAACATAATAACTAAGAAATTTCTATAGATAAAAAGCTGAACTAGCGAGGGAATAGTATATGGGAGAAAAATCACAACAAAAGAAACAGTTTATTGTGGAAAAAGCAAGAGAAGTTTTTAGGGAAAAAGGTTATAAAAAAGTAACAATGAAGGATGTAATAGAAGCTTGCGATATTAGTAGAGGCGGGCTTTATTTGTATTTTGCAAGTACAAAGGAAATTTTTCAGGAAGTAATTAAATTAGAACAAGAAGCAGGCGAAGATGTATTTGCGAGTGAGGTAAATGAAAATTCCACTCCCAGAGATATTTTGCGCCTTTTTTTAGTAGCACAAAAGAAAGAAATCCTTGGAAATGATGGAAGTATGACAACAGCTATCTATGAATATTGTTTTGAGCATCACCCAAAAGGGGAAGAGAATTTTATGTACATGCAATACACAGAAGCCGTAAAAGCAATCGAACAATTGATAGCAATGGGGGTTGAAGAGGGTGAGTTTTATTGCGAAGACCCAGAAGCGGTTGCAGAACATTTTATGATTACTTTTGAGGGGATTAAGATTTCAAAGCAAGCCATGGACATAAAAGAAGAGGTAGTGGATAGGCAGATTGAATATTTGATGTCCTATATTGAAATGTAAGGCTAGATTCCGAGAGTATAGAAAAGGTTACGGAGGGAAATATGATAGAACCAATTGTAGAGATTGAGTTGCCAGTTGGTGAGAAATTGGTAGTAAAGAAAAATCGAATCGGAGAACGAAAAGGGGTAACACCAATTGCCCGTCTTTCTGTTGTAACAGGAATTCATGGGGAAGAGTTAGAGGGCCAGTATGTGTGTTACGAATTGGTTCGCAGATTGAATGAAAATCCAGAGTTCCTTCGAGGCGTGGTAGAAGTGTATCCAGCATTAAATCCTTTGGGTGTTGACATGGCTACTCGAGAGATGCCAAACCGAGAGGTGGATTTAAATCGCAGTTTTCCAGGAGATAAGGAAGGTGATATGCTAGATCGTATCACTGCTGCCATTGTAGATAGTTTAAAAGAGTCAGATTTAATTATAGATGTACATTCTAGCGATATTTTCCTAAGGGAACTACCACAGGTTAGAATTAGCAATCAGTTTGCAGATAAGTTGTTGCCATTTGCAAAGCAGATGAATACAGATTTAGTGTGGCTAACACAAAAAGATGTGGCTCATGATGCAACGCTTGCTCATACCATGAATACGATGGGGATTCCAACTCTTGTATTAGAAATGGGATCAGGCTTAAGTTTAAATAGAGCCTATGGAGATCAGATTGTGGATGGAATCTTCAACCTAATGGTACAGATGGGGATGTGGCTAGGGCCGATCAACCGCGTCAAGGCACCGGTGGTATCGAGTCATGGAGAGGTGGAGTTTATCCGTAGTGATTTGAAAGGAATTTTTATTCCCAATATAGAACATAATCACTATGTAGAGAAAAATGAATTATTGGGAGCTCTTGTGAGTCCTTATACAGGAAACATATTAGCTGAAATTAGAGCAAAAAAGCCAGGCCTTGTATTTTCTCTAAGGATGAATCCCATGGTTTATGAAGGCGCTTTGATTGCCAGAATTTTAAGTTTGAAGGAAGAGGGATAAAGGGAAGAAAGATGGAAGAAAAAGTAATTTATTCCTTAACCACCCCGTATCGGGCTGACATGGATATTAAGGGATTTAGCTTTGGTAAGGGACAAAAGGCAGCCTGTATTTTGGGGCCTGTTCGAGGGGATGAAATTCAACAAATGTACATCTGTGCCAAGCTAGTAAGGGTATTAAAAGAATTAGAACAAGGTGGTCATATATCGGCCAATAAATCTATCATGGTAATTCCAGTGGTGAATAGTTATTCTACAAATGTATCCACGAAGTACTTTGGGGCAGATTCTGTAGATATTAACAAATGTTTTC
>CAYJHO010000002.1:50744-81444 GCA_964369945.1 uncultured Lachnospiraceae bacterium | reverse complement strand
CTTGGTCTTTGTTGTAGGTAACATCTACTGTTTCTACTAAGACTGGATATAAAATTACATCTTTTAATACAGTATCGTTCTCAAAATCCCAAAGTTCACTATCTGTATCTGGATTTGAATCCTCTGTCCATCCTACCAAGATATGATCGGTAGGTGGTGTGTACCTATCTGTTTCTACAATCGTTGTATCATCTTTAACTTCTGGATAAGTATCTACATTGATAAATCCATTTTCATCCTTGAAAATAACTTCATGTTTTGTATCTACTGGCGGCTCTTCCTTAGGAGAAAGAATTGCTATATATGTTTTGTCTTTCTTGTTGACCAAAGCATTAAAATCTTCTTCTGGATTGATAGGTGCTTTTGTGGTATCACCTTCTTCATACCAACCTTTAATTTCATAGCCTTCTGGTACACCAGTAAAACTATCGTCAGTCGGTTTTGTTAGTGAGCCACCTTCTGGTACCACTACTATTTGCGTTTGTAAACTTGCACTCTCATCATCTGGATCCAAAATCTCAAAAGTAATT
Source organism: uncultured Lachnospiraceae bacterium (assembly GCA_964369945.1). Classification (GTDB taxonomy): domain Bacteria; phylum Bacillota; class Clostridia; order Lachnospirales; family Lachnospiraceae; genus RGIG6307. Next base: position 80,914 of record CAYJHO010000002.1, on the reverse strand, counting down.
GTATTATCATTTTTCTCAGTCTTTGGTTGTAAAAATGCAGCAAACATCATATCTTCTCTTGGGTACTTTTCATTAAATTCAGCTGCAGGATCCAACGTTTCTATTAGGGTGATAAATTGATCTTCGAACTTCATGGTATTCCACGAAGATAACTCTTTTCCCTCTGGCATCACAAAACTCTGACCTGATAAATCTTTAAAACCTTCTAGTCCAGGCATAGTCATACTCTCACTTATAGGAACATTTATAACTACCATGCCTAACACATCATCTAGTTCCACATTATTTATATCAGTTCCCTCTTTTAAGATATGCAACCAAACTGTATTTGCCTTTTCAAGTTGCGCTTCGATATAGATATCATCCATTGGATATTTATTTTGATCTATATTAAATTCCACTGCTTTTAAGGCTTCATCTAAGTCATCATATTGAACTTCTAAATCTACACCATTTTTTTGAATATAATTATCAGTAGGAGCATAGTCTTCTTCCTCACTATACACAAATTTCCATCCTGTAATCACATACCCGCTAGGGAAATCATTTATATCATAATTCCCCATCGGTGAAGCAATCAACTCGCTATCTGCATTAAACTTCAAACCACCATTTTCTAAAGTTGCAATTTCATAATCTAAAATTGTGACCTGATCATCTAATCGATAGAAATAATCAAAGTAAAATTCTTCTTCTTCATCTGGCACATCATTATTATTTAGGTCTTCAACATAGTGAGCCAGATATGTTGTACTTTCGCTATGTTCTGTGTCTCCCGAGAACTCCCTGTCATCATCTTCTGTATATACTCCATCTCCATTTAAATCCTCGAACCAAAATTCAAAGACTTTTCCATCCTCTGTATTTGGTGTCGTAGTTGGCGATGGATTCACGTTATCACCTGTTCGAATTTCAATACTGGCTTGTCTCTTGTCATTAGAAATCGTATATTCATTATTTCCATCTTTTTCCAATGTATCTGCATTTTCACCTGCATCAAAAGTAATTGTAATCGGTGTCGTAAACACTGGATAAATTTCTGTACCATGAGCCACATTTGTAGATTTTATAAATGTATTTACATCACCATCTTCATCATAATAAACCCATCTGTCAAATAGATATCCCTCTGGACCTTCCATCGTTGGAAATGCATCATCATCTACGATGTCATCATAACCATCTTTAATCGCCATCTTGTGACTTACATCACTTCCCCATGACGGAGTACCTTTTATAGTAGTATTATTTTTGTCATAAGGATAAAAAATTACATGGTAATCATAATATGGGGTTAATGTAACATTACTAATGACAGGAGTGGTAAAAATATAAATACTCTCATCTTCATCAATAATCTCATCATTGTCCTTATCAATAAACCAACCCAATGGCTTTAATCCTGCCACATCTCCATCTGGTGCATCTTCACCTTTTATTTCTGTTGCAAATTCACCATCCTTCACATATTGTCTCGCATGCTCAGTATAGCCATTAGCTCTTTCAAAAATTACAGTCCAGATAGTTTCTACCTTTGGATACAGTATTATAGGTTTTGTAACAGTATCTTCATCAAAACTCCATGGTTCATCACCCTCACTGTAGCCTCCACTCCCATCTGTATCTTCGTACCATCCTGTAATGCCTTGTCCATCCTCTAACTCATACCACGTATCACCTGGATCCACTGTGGTCTTCCCATTCTCAACATTAACGATTTTGCTATCATCACCTTCTTCTGGGCTTACAAATGTGACTGGATAAATCACCTTCGGATAGAGTGTCAGATCTCCTATCACTTTATCTTCTTGGAAATTCCATTCAGTGGTAAGTTCTTCATCTGTATACCATCCATCTACAACACCACCATCAACCATATCTTTCGGCTTTTCTACTGTTTCCGTAATCACGCTATTTTCTCGAATATTTGGACGCACTTCCGTATTCTCTATTGTAGGATCGTCCCAATTCTCAACCGACTCAAAAGTTACTGTATAAGCTTCTGGCTGATACAAAATACCTACATCAACCATTCCATTGTCAAGTTCTGTTTTCGTTACATTTTGACTCGTTGGTTCTGATATTTGTGATAGACCAACATCTGCATTTGCTAAAAACTTAATTCCTACATCTTGAACATAATTATTGTTTAAACCAAGTGAATTTGTTGGCAGTTTTTCATTTTGTGAATATTTATTAGGTAGCGATTCACCTAAAACCAGTGTATATTCTGTTTCTTTTGGTTGAACTTTAACAGTATATCTTCCATCTTCATCCCATGCAAAGTCTTTCACAGAATTCGCATTAATTACATCAGCATTTTTCAATGTTAAACCATCTAATTTACTATCTTGAGATATCAACCGATCTATATCGCTATCATAAATACCATCTGCTATCGCAGTATCCTCTACAAATCCCATACCTGCAATTTCATACCATTTAAAGATAAAAATAGCTTCTTTCTCTTCTGTAATTCCGTCAACTTTCGCTGTAATGATTGAAGATGTATGATCTTCTTCTGTATACATCTTTCCTTTGTCTGCCTCAATCGGGAATTCCAATGACATGCTAGCTTCTTCGTTCACATCATTGGTGATTTCGATGGTAACTACATCCTTTGGATTTCCTGTATTCGGATTTATCTCACCACCAGTTGCATCTTTATATGTAATCTTCCAATCTCCAGTACCTTCTGTAATAAAGCCTCCTAGATTCAATGGGATTTCTCCCTCTCCATCCTCTTTTGGTATAGAAATTGTTGCTTTAAAATTACTTGAGGCAGTTTTAGAAATGTCCATTTCTAGCGATAATTCATCATGCTCATGTGCATAATATTCTTGTCCTAATGAGGTAGTCACTTCACCTCCAGAAGAAACCCCTGGAGTTAATTGAATTCCTGTTGCATATGCTCTAGCAATAGTAATTACTGGTGTTAAGTTTCTATTTTCAACAATTGCACCACTTGGTAATGTACCATTCGCATTAGGCTCTACCTGCAAACCGTAATCTACTAATCTTATTCCGTCTTTAATATTGGATGTATTTACATCATTCAATAAATCACTTGCTGTTGTGATTCCATATGAATCATCTGCGGTCGCTCCCAAAGCAACAAACTTATTATAATTATTTTCTGTAATATCTGTTGCCAACAAAGGTCCCAAATCAACAAATGCTTCTAAAAACAATGGATAAGCATTTGTGTCTTTCGCATTATATGTAGCTCTAAAGTCTATACCTGTTAAATCTGCATAAATAATGACATCATCCGAAATATCTATACCATCACATGCATATCGAATCCAAGTATCATTGTACTTATCTTTGATCAATGTAATTTTATCGGTCTCCATATCACTAAATCTAAAAAATTCTTCATTTAACTTAAAGTACATCGCAGAACCTTCTGGCAAGATCACTGGTACATCTGGCGTAATAGTACCTGCTTCAACTTCGACATGCGGTGATTGGCTTCCCGTAAGAGAAAATGTACCATTGGTTGTGGTTGCACCTGCATTTGCTTCGCTGAGATAAATACTTGTCTCACTGATGTATTCAAAATATACATCTTCCGTCTCTGCCACTCTAGGATTCGGATGTGTTGCTTCTGTGAAAAAATTGGTAGCAGTTACTTCTGCTGCTATTTGACTCTTCCCTACATCATAGGTAGAATTCTGAAACGCTTCCGTTACCACATCAAACAAAGGCTCTACTCGCTCACGAGTATAATCAACGAGCATAATCGATCTAAAATAATCATTCGGTTCGTTATATACTCTAAGCCTTGGTATTTTTAGTGTGACGGATGTAAAATAGTCTCCCTCTGGACACGAAACTGTACCACCACTCGTTGTCAAGTCCACTACCTGCTCGCTTGAATTATTTTTTGTAGTATATACAAGCTGCACCTTTTCATCTTCTGCTTCACTCATGTCGAAACTACTGTTATCCGTCACTCTAATGTTATCAATTTGTTTCCATAGTTTCTCATCTGCAATTGTTAATTCAATCTCTACATTCTCGTACAATATAGAAGGAACTGCATCATCGTTTTTGCCGTCATCTGGAGTATAATCGCTCGTCGTAAGGGACACAGCTGTTGTTCCAACTGTTGAATCTGCATCGCCATTCAAAAAGTATGCAGTTGATGGAACATTCGACTCAATATACACCTCTAGATTATCTGCCACGCCAGTATCTTCCCACACTAAGTCCAATGTAGGTCTTTGCTCTCCATTGATGATTCCTTCAAGCGTTCCCTCATCTGCCTTACGAATGGTACGTTCTACAATGCCTCCATCAGCATTTGCGTCCGTAACATCGATTTGTATCTCCATGTTACCACCCGAGATTAATTTCCCTGTAAAATAGCCTTCCATATCTACATTGTTTGTATACGATGCTGGAATACCATTTTTCCCACTAGGATCATCTCCAATCAAGAGGTGAATTTGTTTTGTTCCCTCCGGTAGCGAAATAGGATATCCTTGAGTTCCAAATCCTCGTTTATTGGCTTCTGTTTCATCATTAAGCCAATAATATGTAAAACCGCCGCTACTATTATTATTGACTAATGCGAATGTATCAACCTCAAAATTATCCGGTATGGTAAAGGTCATCACTCCTCCCTCATACCGTTCAATGATATTGTTAGCAAGTAAATCGTGCTGAATTCCTTCTCGCGAGTCATACTTTCCATTATTATATAAGGTAAATCCATATTGTTTTCCAGCAGGATCTGCTTCACTAATTGTATTTGGGCTAGAAACTTCTGTCGTCAAACGGTCAACGTGATTGGCTTTTGGAATATTAATCACAAATTTCCCTAAATCATAAGATCGATTGTCTACCTTCCCTGTTGTAGGATTATATTCTTTCCATCTAATAACTGAATTTTCCGCCGCCTCTACTGAGGTGTCTGCTTCAAAGTCAGCAAACTTTCCTATAATTTTATCTGTAACCAAAATTGATACATAATTACTAGCGCTATCCCCTACTGGTTCTGATCCTTCAAAGAAATGCATTTGTGATTCTGTTAGGTTGGATGAAAATAAATCTGAGGTATCAATCAATTCTTGCCCAAACGCATATGAATGCGAATGATTTTGATCTGTGGTAAATCCAAACCTCTGTGTTCCATCAAAAATATGAGAGCTTATCCAAGCTGTGTAAACAAAATTTTCAGGTAATTTCATATCAATTGTAAAATCACTGACTGGATAATGCTTGACGTTAGCAATCTCAGCTTTAATAGCAAAGTTCTCATTACCCATAGCCTCATATTCGTCTGGTTCACCTGTTCCAAAATAGACATTACCATCTGGAAGCAAAAATAAAGCCTTTTCTCCAGCTGCTAATTCACTTGCCTTTTTATCTATATAGTATCCTGACATTGTCTCATTCGTCACATTATTATTATCACTTTTCGTCTTCACAATACTTTTATTACTAACACTAAATGCCACTTGCCCATTAAAATCTGGTTTATGCTCTACAAGTATATCATTTTCGCCTTTTTCTAGATTTTGTTCCGCTGTAATCGGTGATGTTGTATGATAAATTCCAATCCCTAACTTAGCAGTAGGCTCATTTACTAAAAGTCTCCCTATAACTCCTGCTGAAGTATTACCCTCTAGATAGCTAGTAACAATCTTGCTCTGAACTGTACTCGAAGTATAACCTCCTAAAAATTGCTTTAAGTAATCAATATTGTATAACACACTAATACTGGTACTAAAATCAAATTTCTCAATGTCCGTTGTATCTACATAATAATATGCTCTTGTATCACTTACTCTCTCCACACCTACATTAAATGTATTTGGATTCGGTAATGGCAATTGACTTTCGGCTGGTAATTCAAATGGGAAATTCACGATACCATACGGATTGATATCAATGACAATATAATTCATTCCGCTATTATCGGGTAATTTAACATTTAAGTTATATGTAAGTGCATTTGAATTATTTGAATAATTGGTCGTATAGTTCCATAGAGTTGTAGTTGGCTTAGAACTATCATAAGATTGTGTGTTACTTGTGAGCGCAATAGTTGGGTGTGCTACACTATCTGCTATTGGCATAAGGTCTTCTAAATCATTCAACAGCGTTGGAAAATCTTCTAAATCCTGCTCGTCTCCATCACTCGCATCTTCTCCACCCTCCTCTGTTGTAACTGGTGCCTTCACCTCTACCATAACAACAGGAAGTGAGATACCATCTGCTAACTCATAGCCTTCTGCTAAAGTAGCTGTATATGTATAAGTTCCTTCTGTCGCTATATCAAAAGCAATATCACTTGCCCAAGTAACTACTACTGTTTCTTCTACGCCTGCTATTGTTACCGCTAGAGTATCTGGAAGTTCTGGAAGTTCTTCACTATTCAACTCTAATGTCTGAGTTAAAATTGCATCTTCTAACATTGTAACAAGCTCAATAGTTTTATCTCCTTCACCTTCTGGAGGAGTTGTTCCATCTCCCTCTGGTGGGGTTGTTCCGTCGCCCTCTGGTGGAGTTGTTCCATCTCCCTCTGGTGGCGTTGCTCCATCTCCCTCTGGTGGGGTTGTTGATGTATCCTCCACCACTACTGTAATGGTAGGAAGAGACACTCCCGCTTTCAAGGTATAACCTCCTGCTAATGTTGCAACGTAAGTATAGGTAGCTTCTACTGTAGCATCGATGGCTACATCACTTGCCCAAGATACTGCTACAGTATGTGGAACGCTAGTAGTCTTCATACTAGTCGTTTCTGACTGTACTCCTGTATCTGGATCTGTAACCTGAGTTACCTCCTCCGTTGTTTCTTCTACTGTTACCGATAAACTTTCTGGTAAGACAGGGGTCCATTCACTGCCTAACGCATAAGTCTGTCTAAGAGTTGTTTCTTCTAATAAGGCAATACTATCTATCACCTTATCCGTTTGTACTACTTCTCCAGCTACATTTTCTTCAACAGTTGTAGCTGTTGTCATAGATGGTTGCATCGCAGTACTCAGAACCAATGTAATAAGTACAATGGATGCCATAATTCTTCTACGTAGTTTCATTCTTTTCTCCTTTTCGTTTGCTATTTCAAACATTCAAAATAAGGTTACCACACTTTTCCAGTTCCATCAATATCTTTTTTTCATCTCAACCACAAATCCTTGTAAATCCTTTATTCCTAGTGTTTTGCTAGAAATTTTCTTTTCTTTCAAATCACCCACGATGTAACAATTTTCAGATTACTCGTAATGAAACAACTTTCCACCAACGGAATATATTACTAAAATCCTCTCACATCTACTTCCTCAATATAGGAACTCTAACATAGAACCTTACTAAAATACTACTCACTATACTACAGCTCTCCTTTCTGATTTTTTTTGTACGACAACATGAAATTATTCTTGTTTTTATTTTACATCTCTATTAATATTCTTGCAAGTTTAAATAATTAAAATAATATAAATAAATCATAAACAAATATAAATAACAAAATGCCTACCTAGTTTCACACTAGATAAGCATCCTTCTCATTGTCTATATTCTTATTTGTTTGCGTTTAATCCCATCTTGTCTATCCAAGCATAACTTTCATTAGATAGTACCACCTCACCTGTTGAGGTATTAATATGATAAATAAAATCCTCTGCATTTGCAACTTCCGATTGTGCCTTTTCAATTAATGGCTTATAGTAATCGTTTGAAATGGTATTCGCTGTACTTGTATCAGCCTGCAAGATCGTGGATATCACAATATCTAATTTTGTCAAAACTTCCTGACTGACATCCACATCATTATCAACGTAGCCTAATACTCCATTAGCAGTCATAGTTGATTTGCAAACTGGATTTCGAATAACCAAAGCACCTTGTAAAGAAACCTCTGGATCTGTAGACCAAGCAACTTCAATAATGGAATTAGGCGGCACATTATTGGCTGGATCTGCAATGGCAATCACTGCAGCATCCATTAGCGATGTTGCTATCTGAATATCATTTGATTCTCTGGTACGTTCTACATACTGTAAATATTGTGGTGCCAATACTCCTGCCAAAATTGCTATCACAGCTACTACTATAATAAGTTCTACTAAGGTAAATCCTTTATTTTTCATACTTTTCTTTTAGCCCCCATCTACTCTATTAATGGTGCATCTACTCCAATAATATTCACCCAATTGGCACTATTTTTATCTACTAGAATTTCTCCTGTTCTAACATTGATATAAAATACAAAAGAATGTGCCCCATTTTCAGCCTGGGATCCTGCTTTTGATTGAGGGGTTTCGATTGAACTAGGAAGAATATCCCAAACACCATTAGTTTGAGCCCATTCCCACCCCATAGTTGCAGCAATCGCTTCCTGTAAATCATGATCTCTGCTAGCTCCATTCCCTGTTAGAGATAAATTTCCAGACACATCGACCCCAGCTACTCCCATATGTGCATTTCCTTCACCCGAATTATTCGACGTGAATCCCCACTTAAATGCATACCAATCATTTCCACTCAACTTGGTACTTGTTGACAAATCCGCCACTGCCACAGTTGCTGCTCTCATATAGTTCGTTGCTACTTGCAAATCATTTGATTCCCTTGTTCTTTCTACATACTGTAAATATTGTGGTGCCAATACTCCTGCTAAAATTGCGATCACTGCCACAACTATAATTAGTTCTACTAAGGTAAATCCTTTGTCTTTCCTCTGTCTCATCTTGCTATTACCTATCCTTTTATTTTTCTCAATTATAACAACTAAGTATTCCTCTGTCAACGCAAGAGTCATATACAAAAAGGACTTCCCATAGGAAGTCCTTGACTTGTAACATATTATCTTTTAGAGAACTGAGGTGCACGACGAGCTGCTTTAAGACCGTATTTCTTTCTTTCCTTCATACGTGGATCTCTTGTTAAGAATCCAGCTTTCTTAAGTACTGGTCTGAAATCTCCATCCGCTTGACATAATGCACGAGCGATTCCGTGACGGATAGCACCAGCTTGACCTGTTGTACCACCACCGTGTACGTTTACTAATACATCATATTTATCAACTGTTTCAGTGATTGCTAAAGCTTGACGAGCGATAACTTTTAATGTTTCTAAACCAAAGTAGTTATCGATATCTCTTTTATTGATTGTGAATTTACCTGTACCTGGTACTAAATAAACTCTTGCGATTGATTTTTTTCTTCTACCTGTTCCGTAGTTTCTATTGTTTACCATTATAATATTCTCCTTTCAGACCCTTCTTAAAATGTTAATACTTCAGGTTTTTGTGCTGCATGAGCATGCTCTGCACCTGCATATACGTGAAGTTTCTTGTACATTTGTCTTCCTAATGGTCCTTTTGGAAGCATACCTTTAACTGCTAATTCGATTACTTGTTCTGGCTTCTTAGCTAACTTTTCTCTTAAAGTTTGCTCTTTCATACCACCAACATAATCTGAGTGATGATAGTAAATCTTTTGATCTAATTTCTTACCTGTTACTTTGATCTTCTCTGCGTTGATAACGATTACGTTATCACCCATGTCAGCGTGAGGTGTATAAACTGGCTTCTTCTTACCTCTTAAAATGTTTGCAAGTTCTGAACTTAAACGTCCAAGTGTCATATCTGTAGCGTCTACAACATACCATTTTCTATCAACGTTTGCTGAGTTTGGCATAAATGTTTTCATGATTAATCCTCCATATTTGTACTTCTTGTTTCTATCTCTAGCGAATGTCCGGCGCCTTTTGGATAGTATTCGAAATATTTAAAATATAGTTAGCCATCACAGGGGCTACTGTGTATATTCTTGGTTGAGAAGGCCAATGAATATGCATGGCGTTACATACTTTGTCACAATTAAAAATTATATTCGATTCGTGTTTAAATGTCAACAGTTTTTTCAAAGCTTTTTATATTTTTTTATGTATCTAGATCACAATCCTCTAGGAATTCATATTTCACTAGACAAAGCCCTTTTGCTGGGGCTGTAGGCCCAGCTAATTGCCTGTCTTTTCCTAATAGCGTTGTTTCTATACTATCTGCTTTTCTACGCCCATATCCCACCTCTAAGAGTGTACCCGCTATAATACGAACCATGTTATATAAAAAGCCATAACCCGTAATTCGTATCACAACCTCATCCTGGAAACGATAAACTTGCAAATCTGTCACTTCTCTGACTGTGCTTTCCACTTGAGCTCCCACACTACAAAAGGACTTAAAGTCATGCTTTCCTACCAAATACTTGGCTGCTTCTTGCATAGGCTCTATTTGACACGGCAAATACGTAAAATGCGCGTATAAACGCTTCAAAGGGTTGGGAAATTCTGAAGTTACCACTCGGTATTCATAAGTCTTTTTACTTTTACAAAATCTTGGGTGAAATTCCAAACTAGTATCACTAGATGCTACCACTCGAATATCCTCAGGTAAGCGCTGGTTTAAGGCATAACTGATTTTCTCCCCTGGAATTCTAGTGTGGCTATCAAAGATCGCTTCGTTACATAAAGCATGCACTCCTGAGTCGGTTCTGCTAGCTCCTGAGACCTTAATCTCTTCCCCTAGCAATTGACTCAAGGTATCATTCAAGACGCCCTCAATCGTAGTACCATTATTCTGTACCTGCCAACCTGAATAATTTGTTCCGTCATATGAGACAGTCATTCTCACTCTCTTTTTCATCATGTAAAGATTCCTATCATCGTCATAAATCCAAGATATAATAGAATACTTGCGTAAGCCACTCTATCTCGCTTCTTATATTTCAATGGCTTCATCTTAGTTCTTCCATCTCCTCCTCGATAACACCTAGCTTCCATGGCCATGGCTAGGTCATTGGCTCTACGAAAAGCAGAAATAAACAATGGCACTAATAGAGGAACCATTGCTTTCCCTCTTTGAATGATATTTCCTGATTCAAAATCTGCGCCACGTGCAATTTGCGCCCTCATTATTTTATCTGTCTCCTCTAATAGAATCGGAATAAAACGAAGGGCTATTGACATCATCATAGAAATCTCGTGTACTGGCATCTTGATTTTATTAAAAGGATGCAAGGCCTTTTCTAATCCATCCGTTAAATGGTTCGGAGTGGTCGTAAATGTCATCAAAGAAGAACCAATAATCAATAAAATAAGCCTCCAAGCCATAAAAACTGCTAACACAATCCCTTCTCTTGTTAACTTAAATATCCAAAAGGAAACAATGGGATCTCCTGGAGTCAGGAACATATTAAATATCACAGTTATCATCAAAATCAAAATAATAGCCTTCATCCCCTTTGCAATAAACTTAAACGGGACATTGGACACTTTAATCACTGCCGCTAACACAGCAGTAGCTAATAAATAACCCCAGAGATTTGAAACTATAAACAAACTCACTACATAAACTGCTGTAGCAGCCAACTTCACTCTTGGATCTAATTTATGAACAAGAGACTCTACTTGATAGTATTGCCCAATGGTAATATCTCTTATCATGCTTGAGTTCCTCTTTTTTCTTTCTTTTTCTTAAATATTTCTTCCACTGTATCTTCTAATGTAATTAACTCAACATCCACATCCAAGCCAACTTCACTTAAGGCATGCAAAATATAGGTGACCTGTGGAGCAGCCAAACCAATTTCTTCCAACTCTTTATAATGTTTAAAGACTTCTTTTGGTGTATCATCATACAAAATCTGACCTTTGTTCATTACAATCAAACGGTCTACATATTGAGCCACATCATCCATACTGTGTGATACCAGTATAATACTGATTCCAGTATCTTTTCTTAAACTAGTTATTAATTCTAATATCTCTTCTCTCCCCTTAGGATCCAAACCTGCCGTAGGCTCATCAAGGATTAACATTTCTGGCTTCATTGCTAACACACCAGCTATCGCCACTCGTCGCTTCTGACCTCCGGAAAGCTCAAATGGGGATCGTTCATAGTAGCTCTCATCTAAACCTACTAACGTAAGTGCATCCTTAGCTCTTTGTTCCATCTCTTGCTTTCCTAGGCCTAAATTTTTAGGACCAAAGCAAACATCTGATATCACAGTATGCTCAAACAACTGATGTTCCGGATATTGAAATACCAAACCTACCTTACTTCTATGCTGTTTCATTTTATATCCTGGCTCTGCAATATCAAGATCATTATAATAAATCTTTCCTTCTGTTGCTCTAATTAGTCCATTCAGATGCTGAACCAAAGTTGATTTTCCAGAACCGGTGTGGCCAATCAATCCAACAAATTCGCCATCATCTATTTTTAAATTAATATCTTTTAGGGCTTGTACTACAACACCACTACCTACTCCATATTGGTATTGTATCCCTTCCAAACGAATTGCCATGTATTCTCCTATCTCCCCTTCAATGCTGCTACTAGTTCTTCTATTGTTAAGATACCATCCGGCAAATCCATGCCCCTTTGTTTTAGTTCGTGAGCCACTAACGTAACATGAGGTACATCTAAACGAAGTTTTTTCAATAATTCCACTTGGGAAAATACTTCTCTTGGCGTGCCTGATAAGGCAACCTTCCCTGCATCCATTACGTATACTTTATCTGCATGAACAATTTCTTCCATATAGTGAGTAATCAGAAGGACTGTAATTTTTTCTACATCGTTAAGTCCTCTTACCGCACGGATTACTTCTTTTCTACCATTAGGATCTAGCATTGCGGTGGGTTCATCTAATATAATACACTTTGGATGCATTGCCAAAACTCCTGCAATAGATATTCTCTGCTTTTGACCACCGGAAAGTTTATTCGGAGAGTGCTTACGATAATCATACATCCCCACTGCCTTTAAACTCTCTTCTACCCTCTCCCAAATCTGTGTAGTTTCTACCCCTAAATTCTCCGGACCAAAGCCTACATCTTCTTCTACTATTTGTCCTATAATCTGATTATCAGGGTTCTGAAACACCATACCTGCTGTTTGTCTTATCTCCCAAATATCGGACTCATTCTTCGTATCTAATCCCGCAACAAGAACTGTTCCATCCGTAGGATGCAACAGTGCATTAATATGCTTAGCCAAAGTGGATTTCCCTGAACCATTGTGACCAAGGATTGCTACAAACTGGCCTGGCTCTACTGTAATATCAACATCATCAATTGCTCTGGTAAAATCTGCAATTTTTCCTTCATCATCAATTCTTTTATATTCATATACCAAGTTATTTGTTTTTATAATTCCCATGTTTTTATTCTTTCTAAAATATTATTCTAATATTCTACTCTATTTTATAGGATATTACAAGAAAAAAGACTACCGTTTCACGGTAGCCTTTAAAATCTTATACTAATTCAAGTAATACTTCCATAGCTGCATCACCTTTACGTAAACCGATCTTAACGATTCTTGTGTAACCACCGTTACGCTTTTCGTTTACATATTTTGGTGCATATTCATCGAATAATTTAGCAACTAAATCTAATTCTTTTGTATTTCTTTTCTTACCTTTGTTTGACTCAGGTACTTCTACTACAGGATAAAGAACTTTAAGGATTTGACGACGAGCGTGTAGTCTGCTTGCTAAATCTTTCTTGATTTCTTTTTCAACTGTTGTATATTTTGTTACTTTTTTGCCATCAACAACTTCTTTTACTCTTTTTCCTTCACTATCTTTTTCAGGAACTTTCGCTGTTACTGTTGCCATTTCAAAGTTATCTTTTTCTTTGATTGCTAAAGCGATTAAGCCTTCTGCAATTTTTCTAACTTCTTTCGCTTTTGCTTCTGTAGTAACAATTTTGCCATTAGCGATAAGAGCTGTTACTTGGTTTCTTAATAATGCTTTTCTTTGAGAAGATGTTCTGCTCAATTTTCTGTATTTTGCCATTTTATTATATTCCTTTCATTCCTGGACACTCGGCTTCGCACTTTGGACTTACATACCGAATGCAACATATTCCATTTATGAATAAGACCAACTTCACTCTTCGGATTTACGAGTTGGCCTATCCTATTTTATTCTTCAGAATCGTTAAATTCTAAACCCAATTCCTTGATTTTTGCTTGTACTTCTTCTAGAGACTTACGTCCTAAATTACGAACTTTCATCATATCATCCGGTGTTTTATTAATAAGCTCTTGCACAGTATTGATACCTGCTCTCTTTAGACAGTTATAAGAACGTACTGATAACTCAAGTTCATCAATGCTCATTTCTAATAACTTTTCGCTTTCGCTATCTTCTTTCTCTACCATTACTTCTGCAGTTTTTGCATTTTCAGATAGATCAATAAAGAGATTTAAATGCTCACTTAATACTTTAGCTGCTAAACTTACAGCTTCATCTGGAACTAAAGTTCCATTTGTATAGATATCAAGTGTTAATTTATCAAAGTCAGTTACCTGACCCACACGGGTATTTTCTACAGTAAGATTTACTCTTTCAACCGGTGTATAAATTGAGTCCACTGATAAGATACCAATTGGTAAATCATCGTGTTTGTTTTTCTCTGCGCTAACATAACCTCTACCTTTATTGATAGAAAGTTCCATAAACAACTTCGCATCTTTTCCATTCAAGGTTGCAATTACTAAATCAGGATTTAGAATCTCAACATCTTGATCTACTTGGATATCAGAAGCTCTCACTACTCCTTCTCCCACAAAATCAATGATTGCTGTTTTTGTTTCGTTAGTTTCGCTATTGTTTCTGATCGCTAGACTCTTAATGTTCATAATAATTTCGGTAACTTCTTCTTTAACTCCTTTGATAGAGCTAAATTCGTGTTGTACGTCTTCGATTTTTACGTGTGTTACTGCGGCACCAGGTAAAGAAGATAACATAATTCTTCTCAACGAGTTTCCTAAGGTAATTCCGTAACCTCTCTCTAACGGCTCCACTACGAATCTACCGTACTTTTTGTCTTCAGAGATTTCTACAACCTCAATATTTGGTCTTTCAAAATCAAACACTGTAATACCCTCCTTTATGAACTAATTTACAAACCATACTAAACTATGGATTATTTAGAGTACAACTCGACAATTAACATAACGTCAACTGGAACATCGATTTGCTCTCTTGTAGGAAGTGCTTTAACAGTTCCTTTTAAAGCGTCCATATCTACATCGATCCATTCAGTAGATAATCTACCACCTGTAACTTCGATGATTTCTTTATATCTTGTTAAAGATTTAGATTTTTCTCTAATTTCAATAACATCTCCTGCTTTTACTAAGTAAGAAGGAATGTTAACTTGTTTTCCATTTACTAATACATGCTTGTGACCAACGATTTGTCTTGCTTCACGACGTGTACGAGCTAAGTTCATTCTAAAAATTACGTTATCTAAACGACTTTCTAAGATAGTCATTAAGTTTTCGCCTGTTAAGCCTTTAGCTCTATCAGCGATTTTGTAATAGTTACGGAAAGGCTTTTCTAAAACTCCGTAGATGAATTTCGCTTTTTGCTTTTCTCTCATTTGTAAACCATATTCGCTTACTTTTTTACCTGCTCTTGCAAAGTTTCTGTTTGATTTCTTGTCGTATCCTAAATAGCTTGGCTCTAATCCAAGTGCACGACATCTCTTAAGTACTGGTACTTTATTAACTGCCATTTTAATAATTTCCTTTCAATATTGTTTACAGCACTGCCGAAGCAGTGCTTTCATCCAACTTTTTTAAACATTTTATAAATGCTGTATACGATACCTCTTAGCAGCTAAGCTGCCATCTTGCACCCACCAAAGGATGCATTCCATCATACGCGACGACGCTTTGGAGGGCGACATCCGTTATGTGGCACTGGAGTAACATCTGTAATACTTGTTACTTCTAATCCGCATGTAGCTAAAGCACGGATTGCTGCTTCACGACCTGAACCAGGACCTTTTACAAATACATCTACTGTTTTTAAACCATGTACTAAAGCAGCTTTTGTAGCTGTTTCAGCTGCTGTTTGTGCAGCATATGGAGTAGATTTTCTTGAACCTCTAAAACCAAGACCACCGGCACTTGCCCAGCTTAAAGCGTTACCTTCTGCATCTGTCAATGTAACAATTGTATTGTTAAAAGATGATTGGATATGCGCTTGTCCTCGTTCAACGTTTTTCTTTACACGCTTTTTTGTTACTTTTTTCGCAACTTTTTTAGCCATAATAAACTAACCTACTTTCTTATCATTCAATCTTATTATTTTTGTGCAATTCAAAAAAATATTTTTTTGAGAAAAAGTTCTACTTCTTCTTATTTGCAACAGTCTTTTTAGGACCTTTTCTTGTTCTGGCATTAGTTTTAGTCTTTTGTCCACGAACAGGAAGTCCTCTACGGTGACGGATTCCTCTGTAGCATCCAATCTCTTGAAGTCTCTTGATGTTTAATGCGATCTCTCTTCTTAAATCACCTTCTACTGTCATAGTAGCATCGATTACTTCACTGATTTTCTTAACGTCATCATCTGTTAAATCTCTAACGCGAACGTCAGGACTAACGCCTGCTTCTGCTAAGATTTTGTTTGAACTTACTCTACCAACTCCATAGATATAAGTTAAACCGATTTCAACACGTTTTTCTCTCGGTAAGTCAACACCTGCGATACGAGCCATTTACGTTTCCTCCATTTAGCTTTCGCTTATTCATTTTGTGCGTCTACTCTTATTGGTGACGCTGTTACTAATTGATTGGGGCCTTTGCCCAATCGGATACAATCCGATTTTTCCGATACTCCAAACCGCAAACACGATAAGTACCTTTTCGGTATCAACAAGTAATCTCCCGTAAGCTCTATCGATCTATTATTAACATAATACAATCAACAAGAACTCACTTCTATATTCCAATGATATTATCATTAGCTATAGTGGTGATTATCCTTGTCTTTGTTTGTGTTTTGGATTTTCACAAATTACTCTGATTGATCCTTTTCCACTTTTCGCAAATTGGTTTTACTGATGATCTAACTTTCATGTTAAATCCTCCTTTCATAAAATACCAAGTTATACTATAGCACAAGCCCAGAGCGATTGCAAGCACTTATTTACTAAAATTGTAAATATTTTAATCGTGCTTTTCACATCGACTCTAGGCCCACTCTATCCTAGTATTATTTATCTCTCCAGATAATACGACCTTTTGTTAAATCGTATGGTGATAATTCTAAAGTAACCTTATCTCCTGGTAAAATCTTAATAAAGTTTTGGCGTAGCTTACCACTAATATGTGCTAATACTTTATGGCCATTTTCTAATTCTACTTGGAACATAGTATTTGGTAATTTCTCTATTACGGTTCCTTCTATTTCTATTACATCTGCTTTTGACATTTCGTCCTCCTAAATCTGCATTCAAAATTAATATAGTGTTAATATCTCTGGTTCACCTTCTGTGATTAAGATTGTATTTTCGTAGTGGGCTGCCATAGACCTATCTATGGTCACTACCGTCCAGTCATCATCAAGCCAATCCACTTCCGCAGTCCCCATTCCAATCATTGGTTCTATTGCCAATGTCATACCTGCACGAAGTTTAATTCCTTTATTTCTCTGTCTATTGTTTGGAATTGCTGGTGCTTCATGCAATGACTTCCCAATCCCATGTCCGGTTAATTCATATACAATTCCATAACCAAATGGTGTTACATAGTCGTCAATTGCATTGGAAATTTGATGTAAAAAGTTTCCTGCTTTTGCGTATTTTATTCCTTCAAAAAAGCTTTGTTTTGTTACGTCGATTAATTTCTGAACTTCTAGACTCACCTTCCCTACTGCATGCGTTCTCGCAGCATCGGAATGAAACCCCTCATAAATCAATCCAGCATCTAAGCTAATGATATCACCTTCTTTTAAGATTCTATCTTTCTTAGGTATTCCATGAACTACCTCTTCATTAATAGAGCAACATACACTAGCTGGAAAGCCATTGTAGTTTTTAAAGTTTGGAACACACCCCATATCACGAATCATTTTCTCTGCAAAGGCATCTATTTCCCATGTAGATATCCCAGGTTTTATCATCGCCTCCATAGCCTTGTGAACTTCAGCGATTCTTTTGCAAGACTCACGCATATACTCGATTTCTCTTGCAGATTTGATTGTTACAGCCATATTTTGCCCCCTACTAGCCTAGTAGATTAGTAATGGCTACAAAAACATCATTCATAGCTACTGTACCATCTACAGTACGAATTACCCCTTTATTTGCATAAAAGTCAATTAAAGGTTTTGTCTGTGCATGATAAACATCCAAACGTTTCTTAACTGTTTCTGGCTGATCGTCATCACGAAGTACTAAATCGTCATCACATTTATCGCAAATTCCATCTCTTGATGGCTTTGCATATTCCATATGATATGTTGCTCCACAAGCGATACAAGCTCTACGTCCACTCATTCTATTAATAATATTTTCATCTGGTACATCTACATTGATTGCGAAATCAATCTTGTCTCCAAGCTCTGTTAAAGCCTTATCCAAAACTTCTGCTTGTGGTATTGTTCTTGGGAAACCATCTAACACATAACCATTTTCACAGTCAGCATTAGCAACTCTATCCAACAATATTTTAACTGTCAATTCGTCTGGAACCAATAATCCTTGATCCATATATTGCTTAGCTTCCATTCCAAGCGCTGTCCCATTCTTAATGTTAGCTCTGAAAATGTCACCTGTTGAAATATGTGGAATACTATATTTTTCCGCGATCATTTTTGCTTGTGTTCCTTTTCCTGCACCTGGTGCTCCTAACATAATAATCTTCATTTTAAATTCTTCCTTCCCATATAGCAAAACAGTATCCAAGTGTAAACACTCAGATACTCTTTACTTTAAATATTAATCATTCAAAAATCCCTTGTAATTACGTACAAGCATCTGAGATTCGATTTGTTTGATTGTTTCTAGGATAACACTTACTACGATAATAAGTGATGTTCCTGCAAAAGAAACTTGTGCATTGAACACACCTGTGAAAATAAAAGGTAGGATACCGATGAATACTAAGCCTACAGCACCAATAAAGATGATGTAATTCAAAATTGAAGTTAAATATTCAGTGGTAGGTTTTCCTGGACGAATCCCTGGAATAAATCCACCTTGTCTCTTCATATTATCTGCAACCATCATAGGGTTGAATGTTATCGAAGTTTGGAAATATGCAAATATAATTATTAATCCGATATAAACTAATGCACCAATTGTATAAATTGGTGTTTCAAATTTAAACCAATATTGTGAATTTAATACTTTCCACACTTCACCCCAAAATCCTGTCATTTCGATACCGAAAAATGTTGTGATAATAATTGGTGTTTGCAATAATGAAGAAGCAAAAATTACTGGGATAACACCAGCTGTGTTGATTTTCAATGGAATATGAGATCCACCACTTCCAACACTTCTTCTTCCTTGTACTTTTTGTGCATATTGAACTGGAATTTTTCTAAGTCCAGAATTCAATAATACGATAAAAGCAATCATTCCAATTAAAATTGCTAAGATTAGCACTGCTATTAAAATCGCTGTTGCTGGTGGTTGCCCAACAATAAATTGATTAAATAGATTTACAAAATCCGCTGGAATGGTTGATAAAATATTGACAACAAGAATAATGGAAATACCATTACCAATGCCATGTTCTGTAATTCTTTCTCCTACCCAAACAAGGAATGAACTTCCTGCAGTAAGAGCTGCAATTACTGTAATAACATTAAATGCATTATATTCTAACAAAAGTCCTTGGCTTCCAAATCCGATCGCCATAGCTGTCGATTGAACAAGTGCCAAGCCTACAGTTAAATATCTTGTAATCTTATTGATTTTCTTTCTTCCATCTTCACCATCTTTTTGCATTTCCTCTAACTTAGGTATTGCCACAGTTAAAAGTTGCATGATAATGGATGATGTGATGTAAGGTGTAATACTTAATGCAAGAATCGAGAAGTTCGCTAAAGATCCCCCCGTAAAAGCATTAAACAAACTAAAAACATCTGCAGTCTGTGCTGCGAAAAAACTAGCAAAATACTCACTATCCGTTCCAGGAACTGGCAATTGTGACCCGATACGGATCACAACAACCATCGCTAGAGTGAATAGCAATTTATGTCTAATTTCAGATACTTTAATTGCGTTTTTCACCATAGTAAACATATTAGATTACCTCTACTGTTCCACCTAGAGCTTCAATTTTTTCTTGAGCAGATGCTGAAAATGCATTTGCTTTAACATTTAATTTTTTAGTTAACTCACCGTTACCTAAAATTTTAACGCCGTCTCTAGGATTTTTTACGATTCCAACTTCCATTAATGCATTTACATCAACAGTCGCACCAACTTCAAAAATTTCAAGTGCGGCTAAATTAATACCTACGATATCTTTAGAGTTTCTACATGTGAAACCTCTTTTAGGGATACGTCTGTATAAAGGCATTTGTCCACCTTCGAATCCAATTCTAGGAGCTCCTGAACGAGCCTTTTGACCTTTATGACCTTTACCAGCAGTTTTACCATTACCAGATCCGTGTCCACGGCCTCTTCTAAAATTATCGCTATGTTTAGCACCAAGTGCTGGTCTTAGATTTGATAATTCCATTGTGACACCTCCATTTCTTTAAGTTTATTCTACTTCTTCTACTTTAACCAAATGTTTTACTTGGTGTACTTGCCCTTTTGTAGCTTCGTTGTTAGGTAAAGTAACTGATTTGTTAACTTTTTTAAGACCCATTGCTACTAAAGTTGCTCTGTGTTTTGGTATTGCTCCGATAGGAGACTTTACTAAAGTTATTTTTAACATTTGCATTCCCTCCTTAAGCTAATACTTCTTCTACAGATTTTCCACGCATTTTTGCAACTTCTTCAGGAGTCTTTAATTGACTTAAACCTGTAACTGTTGCTAGTACAACGTTTTGCTTATTGTTAGAACCTAAAGATTTAGTACGGATATTTTTAATACCTGCTAACTCACAAACGATACGTGCAGGACCACCTGCGATAATACCAGTTCCTTCTGGTGCCTTCTTAAGAAGTACAGAAGCAGAACCATATTTACCGATATAATCATGTGTTACTGAGTGATTCTCATCTAATGCAACTTTAACTAATTGCTTCGCTGCATCTTCCTTACCTTTACGGATTGCTTCTGGAATTTCAGTCGCTTTACCTAAACCAGCGCCTACATATCCATTACCATCTCCTACTACTACTAAAGCTGTGAAACGGAAGTTACGACCACCCTTTACAACCTTTGTTACACGTTTAATTGTAACAACTTTATCTTTCAATTCCATTTGACTAACGTCAATGATTGTACGTTTCATGTGTTTTCGTCTCCCTTTCCTAAAATTCTAGTCCAGCTTCTCTAGCTGCATCAGCTAAAGCGGCTACTTTACCTTGATATACGTAACCACCTCTGTCATAAACAACAGTAGTGATTCCTTTTTCCAAAGCTCTTTTTGCAATAATTGTTCCTAAATATGCTGCAGCGTCAACGTTATTTGTTTGCTCAATTTCTGCGCTTATTGCTTTTTCAAGCGTAGATGCAGAAACTAATGTATTACCAACTGTATCGTCGATAATTTGAGCATACATATGATTATTGCTTCTGAACACTGCTAAACGTGGTCTTTGTGTTGTACCGCTAAAACGGTTACGTATTTTCATGTGCTTTTTAACACGAACTTTTTGTCTAGATTCTTTTTTAACCATTTTCACACTCTCCTTATCTATTATTTCTTACCAGTCTTACCAACTTTACGTCTAATAACTTCATCAGCGTACTTAATACCTTTACCTTTATATGGCTCAGGTCTTCTTTTGTCTCTGATTTCAGCAGCGAATTGGCCTACTTTTTCTTTATCAATACCTTTAACGATAATGATGTTTTGTCCTTCAACTACTGACTCAAGACCTTCTGGATCTTCCATTTCTACTGGATGAGAGTATCCTAAGCTAAGTGTTAACTTCTTACCAGCTTTTGCTACTCTGTAACCAACACCGTTTACTTCTAATTTCTTTTCGTATCCAGCTGTTACACCAACAACCATGTTGTTGATCAATGTTCTTGTTAATCCGTGAAGAGATTTCATTCTCTTTAAGTCACTTGGTCTTGTTACTGCTATTTCAGAACCCTCTAATTTAATATCCATTTCAATCGGTAACACTCTCTCTAGAGTACCTTTTGGACCTTTTACAGTCACTTTATTATTTTCTGCAATTTCTACAGTTACGCCTGCAGGAACCGCGATTGGCATTCTTCCTATACGTGACATGCCCGTACCTCCTTATATTCTATTATTAAACTTCTAGCCTATGGATGGTAATTTCACCAAACAATAAGCAAGCTTACGTTTCTACCAAACAATAAGCAAGCTTACGTTTCTACCAAACAATAAGCAAGCTTACGTTTCTACCAAACGTAAGCTAGGACTTCTCCACCTACGTTAAGCTCACGAGCTACTTTGTCAGTGATGATTCCTTTGTTTGTAGAAACGATAGCGATTCCTAAACCACCTAAAACTTTAGGCATTTTTTCTTTGCTTGCGTATACACGTAAGCCTGGCTTAGAAATTCTTTTAATACCGTTGATAGCTTTTTCATTTTTATCAACACCGTATTTCAATGTTACATTGATTGTTTTAAAGTTTCCATCTGCGATTACGTCAAATTTCTTGATGTAACCCTCGTTTAATAATATTTCTGCTATTGCTAATTTGATTTTTGATGCAGGAATTGCTACTGTGTCGTGTTTTGCTGTATTCGCATTACGAACTCTTGTAAGCATATCTGCAATTGGATCGCTCATTGTCATGATTTAGTTTCCTCCTTATTATTTGACTTGAATCATGTGTATCAGGTTCTTACCAGCTTGCTTTTCTAACGCCTGGGATTTGACCTTTGTATGCTAATTCACGGAAGCAAATTCTGCAGATTCCGTATTTTCTTAAATAAGCATGTGGACGTCCACAAATTTTACAACGATTATATTCTCTTGAAGAGAATTTTTGTTCACGTTGTTGCTTAATTTTCATTGCCTTCTTAGCCATGAATTTACCTCCTCTTATTTTGCGAATGGCATATTAAATAATGTCAATAACTCTCTCGCTTCTTCGTCTGTGTTAGCTGTTGTAACGATGATGATATCCATCCCTCTGATTTTGTCTACTTTATCGTATTCAATCTCAGGGAAGATGATTTGCTCTTTGATACCAAGAGCATAGTTACCTCTACCATCAAATGCATTTGGGTTTACCCCTCTAAAGTCACGAACACGTGGTAATGCTAAATTCACTAAACGATCTAGGAATTCATACATTTTAACTCCACGTAGTGTTACCTTACAACCAATCGCCATACCTTCACGAAGTTTGAAGTTAGCAATCGCTTTCTTAGCTTTTGTAAGAACAACTTTTTGACCTGTGATTGTTTCTAATTCTTTTACAGCAACTTCTAATACTTTCGCATTATCTTTTGCTTCTCCAATTCCCATGTTAATAACAATTTTGTCAATTTTAGGAACTTCCATAACATTTTTATATCCAAACTTCTTAACCATGCCGTCCATGATTTCGGTTTTATAAATTTCTTTAAGTCTGCTCATTAACTATTATCTCCTTTCCTAGAATTAGTCGATGATTTCGCCGGTAGCTTTGGCAACACGTACCTTTTTACCGTCTTTAACATCAAATCCTACTCTTGTAGTTTTTCCATTGTGAACTAACATCACATTAGATTTATCGATCGGAGCTTCTTTCTCAATACGACCACCGTTTGGGTTAGCTGCGTTTGGCTTAGCGTGTTTTGTAATCACGTTTACACCTTCTACTAAAACTTTCCCAGATTTTTGATCTACAGAAATAACTTTGCCTTCTTTGCCGTTATCTTTACCAGCAATAACTTTTACTGT
Source organism: uncultured Lachnospiraceae bacterium (assembly GCA_964369945.1). Classification (GTDB taxonomy): domain Bacteria; phylum Bacillota; class Clostridia; order Lachnospirales; family Lachnospiraceae; genus RGIG6307. Next base: position 57,087 of record CAYJHO010000002.1, on the reverse strand, counting down.
ATCACCTTTTTTAATTTTAACCATTCCAAGGCACCTCCTATAATACTTCTGGAGCTAATGAAACAATTTTCATAAATTGTTTTTCACGAAGCTCTCTTGCTACTGGTCCAAAAATACGTGTTCCTCTTGGAGTTTTATCATCTTTAATGATAACCGCAGCATTTTCATCAAATTTAATATAAGAACCGTCTTTACGACGTGCGCCTTTTACAGTACGAACAACTACAGCTTTAACTACATCGCCTTTTTTAACAACACCACCTGGTGTTGCATCTTTAACAGAAGCAACGATTATATCACCAATTTGTGCATATCTTCTGGTTGAACCACCCATAACACGGATACAAAGTAATTCTTTAGCACCTGTATTATCAGCAACTCTAAGTCTGCTTTCCTGTTGAATCATGCTAATTCTCCTTCCAAATACGAGTATATTACCCTATTATTTTACTCTCTCAATGATTTCAACAAGTCTCCATCTTTTGTCTTTAGAGATTGGTCTTGTTTCCATAACTTTAACTGTATCACCAATGTTACACTCGTTATTCTCATCATGAGCTTTTAATTTATATGTTCTCTTTACGATCTTATTATAAAGAGGATGTTTTACGTGAGTTTCGATAGCAACTGTTATTGTTTTTTCCATTTTATTGCTAACTACTTTTCCTGTACGTGTTTTTCTTAAATTTCTTTCCACAGCTTTCTTCTCCTTCCTGAAATTCCCTAGGACCTACTGGCCGATTACTCTGCTTTTGCTTTTTCAGCGATAACAGTTTGAATTCTTGCAATATTTTTTCTAACTTCTTTAATTCTAGATGTGTTATCCAACTGATTAGTTGCATTTTGGAATCTCAAATTGAAAAGCTCTTTCTTTGCAGCAACCAAATCGTTTGCTAATTCAGCAGCAGATTTAGCTTTTAAATCTTCAACATATTTATTAGTTTTCATCTGTTACACCGCCTTCCAGGTCAGCCTTAGAAACAATTTTGCACTTCACAGGAAGTTTGTGCATTGCAAGACGTAATGCTTCTCTTGCTGCTTCTTCAGATACACCTTTAATTTCGAACATAACACGTCCTGGCTTAACTACTGCTACCCAGTACTCTAATGTTCCTTTACCAGAACCCATACGTGTTTCTGCTGGTTTTGAAGTTACTGGCTTGTCTGGGAAAATCTTGATCCAAACTTTACCTGTACGTTTTGTATAACGTGTTAACGCAATACGGGCTGCTTCGATTTGGTTAGAACGAATCCAACCTGGTTCTGCAGCTACTAAACCAAATTCACCGTAGCTTAATGTATTTCCTCTTAAAGCTTTCCCTTTCATAGAACCACGGAATTGTTTACGACGTTTAACTCTTTTTGGCATTAACATAATTATTTATCGCTCCCTTCCTTGTTTCCTTTTGTTGGAAGAACTTCTCCTTTGTAAATCCACACTTTAACTCCAACTTTACCGTAAGTTGTGTCTGCTTCTGCAAATCCATAATCGATATCCGCTCTTAATGTTTGTAGCGGAATAGTTCCTTCACTATAAAACTCTGTACGAGCCATATCAGCACCGCCTAAACGACCTGAACAAGCTGTTTTAATACCTAGAGCACCTGATTTCATTGTTCTACCCATGCAAGATTTCATAGCACGTCTGAACGAAACACGGTTTTCTAATTGTAATGCGATATTTTCAGCAACTAATTGAGCATCTTTGTCTGGTCTCTTAATTTCTTTAATATCAACTAAAACTTTCTTACCTGTCATTTTAGATAATTCTTTTTTAGTTACTTCGATTTCAGCTCCACCTTTACCAATTACTACACCAGGTTTTGCTGTGTAAAGAATAACTTTAACTCTATCAGCAGCTCTTTCGATTTCAATTTTTGAAACGCCTGCGCTGTATAATTTCTTCTTAAGGAACTTTCTGATGTTGTAATCTTCTACTAAAAAGTCAGAAAATTGTTCATCAGCGTACCACTTAGAATCCCAATCTTTAATAACGCCTACTCTGAGGCCATGAGGATTAACTTTCTGTCCCATATTATCTCCTTTCAACAATCCTATCTTTGGTCTAGTACGATAGTAATGTGGCTCATTCTCTTTTCGATTCTGTAAGCTCTACCTTGTGCACGTGGCTTTACTCTTTTCATTGTAGGCCCTTTGTCTGCATAACAAGCAGCAATGTACAAACTATCTTTATCCATACCGTTGTTGTTTTCAGCATTAGCGATTGCTGACTCTAATAATTTCTTAATAATGCTTGATGCATATCTTGGGTTGTACATAAGAATAGCTGTAGCTGTATTAATATCTTTCCCTCTAATTGCATCTAACACGAAACATGCTTTTTGCACTGACACTCTTGCATAAGATAACTTAGCCGAAGGTCTTGTATCTTTTTGTGCGTTTCTCTCTCTTTTTATCTGAGATCTATGTCCTCTTGCCATAGATGTAGCCTCCTTTCATCTCCGCGTCAAGCGGAGTAACCTATTTATCTTACTCTAGATTTCTTTTCGTCTTTTCCGTGACCTCTATAGTTTCTAGTTGCTACAAACTCACCTAGTTTGTGACCAACCATATCTTCAGTTACATATACAGGTATATGTTGCTTACCATTGTGTACTGCAAATGTATGACCAACGAAAGATGGGAAAATAGTAGAACGACGAGACCAAGTTTTAATAACTTGTGTTTGTCCCGATGCGTTTAAAGCGTCTACTTTTTTCAATACGCTCGCATCTGCGAATGGTCCTTTTTTTAATGATCTAGACATTGATCTTTCCTCCTAATTATTTAATCGCTTTACCATCTCTTCTTCTGATGATTAGCTTGTTAGATTTGTTTTTCTTCTTACGTGTCTTCAAGCCAAGAGCTGGTTTACCCCATGGTGTACTTGGACCTGGACGACCAATTCCTGTACGTCCTTCACCACCACCGTGTGGATGGTCATTAGGGTTCATTACAGAACCACGTACTGTTGGGCGGATACCCATGTGACGTTTACGACCTGCTTTACCGATATTAATTAAGTTGTGATCAACATTACCAACAACACCAACTGTTGCTCTACAGCTAATTGGTACCATTCTCATTTCACCTGATGGTAATCTAAGAGTAGCATATTTTCCTTCTTTAGCCATTAACTGAGCGCTGTTTCCAGCAGAACGAACCATTTGTGCGCCTTTTCCTGGTTGAAGTTCAATATTGTGAACTTGTGTACCAACTGGAATTTCGCTAAGTGGTAAACAGTTACCAACTCTAACTTCTGCATCTGGACCATTCATAACTTTCATACCATCTGTCAAACCTGCTGGTGCGATGATATATGCTTTTTCACCATCTGCGTAGCAGATTAAAGCGATGTTAGCTGTTCTGTTTGGATCGTACTCGATACCAATAACAGTAGCTGGGATTCCATCTTTTCTTCTTTTGAAGTCGATGATTCTATATTTTCTTTTAGCTCCGCCTCCGCGATGTCTAACTGTGATCTTACCTTGATTGTTACGACCTGCTGTTTTGCTTTTTGATGTTAACAACGATTTCTCTGGTGTTGTTTTTGTAATCTCTGCAAAATCAGAACCTGTCATATTTCTTCTGGAAGGTGTATATGGGTTATACTTTTTAATTCCCATTATATTTCTCCTTTCGGTTATGCGTTGTATTATCGCACTTCTCTGTGCTTACTTGGATATCCTATAATCCAGCAAAAATTTCGATATCTTTACTATCAGCTGTTAAAGTAACGATAGCTTTCTTAGTTTTAGCTGTTTTACCATATGTGTTTCCACGTCTTTTGGTTTTACCATCCATGTTCATTGTGTTAACTCTTGCTACTTTAACACCGTCGAACATTTTTTCAACAGCTTCTTTAATCATAGTTTTGTTTGATTCAGGATTCACTAAGAATGTATATTTCTTTTCGCCCATTGCAGCCATAGATCTCTCTGTAACAACTGGCTTCAGGATTACGTCATAGTATTGAATATTTGCCATTATGCGTATACCTCCTGGATTTTTTCTACTGCAGCTTTAGTTAAAACTACTTTTTTAGCTTTCATTAAATCGTAAACATTTAAAGTATTTGTTAATGTAGTATCAACTGTTGGTAAGTTTTTAGCACTCATAACAACGTTTTGATCATTGTCTGCTAATACAACTAAACCTTTGTTTACATTTAAATTAGCCATTACTGTTGCAAAAGTTTTTGTTTTGATTTCTGTCATTGCTAACTCATCAACAACGATTAACTTCTCTGTAATCACTGCATTTGTTAATGCTGATTTAAGAGCAGCTCTTTTCTCTTTCTTGTTTAACTTGAAAGAATAATCTCTTGGTGTTGGAGCAAATACTACACCGCCACCTCTCCAATGTGGAGCTCTTGTAGAACCTTGTCTTGCATGTCCTGTTCCTTTTTGCTTCCAAGGTTTTCTTCCGCCTCCAGATACTTCAGAGCGAGTTTTCGCTTTCTGAGTTCCTTGACGATTGTTTGCAAGTTGTTGTACAACTGACATGTGAATTAAGTGCTCGTTAACTTCTACACCAAATACAGCATCGTTTAATTCCATTGTTCCAACTTCTTTGCCTTCCATATTATAAACAGATACGTTTGCCATCTGAATGTCCTCCTTTCACCCTAAATTAAGCTTGAACCTTAACGGTTTCTTTAATTGTTACCAATGCTTTTTTAGGTCCTGGTATTGCACCTTTTACTAAAAGTAAGTTGTTTTCTAAATCAACTCTAACTACTGTTAGGTTTTGTACTGTAATTCTCACGCTACCCATGTGTCCTGGCATACCTTTGCCTTTGAATACACGGCTTGGAGAAGAACAAGCACCGTTAGAACCTTGGTGACGGTGGAATTTAGAACCGTGAGCCATAGGACCTCTGTGTTGTCCGTGTCTCTTAATCGCACCTTGGAATCCTTTACCTTTAGAAATTGCAGATGCATCAATTTTATCTCCAGCTTCGAATACATCAACTTTGATTTCAGAACCAAGTGTATATTCGCTAGCGTTTTCTAATTTGAATTCTCTTACATATCTCTTAGCTGAAACACCTGCTTTTGCAAAGTGTCCTTGACCTGCTTTGTTAACACCGTGTCTACGCACAACTGTTTTCTTGCCTGTCTTATCTTTGATATTCTCTCTAACCTTTTTGTCCATGAAACCTACTTGAACTGCGCTATAACCGTCAGTTTCTTCTGTCTTGATTTGTGTTACCGCACAAGGACCAGCTTGAAGAACAGTTACAGGTGTTAATACGCCATCTTCGTTGAAGATTTGTGTCATTCCTACTTTTGTTGCTAAAATAGCTTTTTTCATTGTTTCCTCCTTTTGATTCTACAGCGGAATGGATATCCCATTCATTCTAGTAGAGGTCTTATTTGTTTTTCATTTTTAAAACGATGTTTACACCAGCTGGCATTTCCAATCTTTGCAATGCATCGATTGTCTTTTGGTTTGGTGCAATGATATCGATCAGTCTTTTGTGTGTTCTTTGTTCGAACTGCTCTCTTGAGTCTTTGTACTTATGTACCGCTCTCAAGATTGTCACTATCTCTTTTTTCGTAGGTAGTGGAACAGGTCCGCTTACTTGTGAACCATTCTTCTTAACTGTTTCGATAATTTTTTTTGCTGAAGCATCAACTAATTGATGTTCATACGCCTTCAATGTGATTCTCATTACTTGACTTGCCATAAAAAAAGTCTCCTCCTTTTCGTACTCTCTTTGCTAAGTACGACAAGTGGCGACTGTACACTCTCCCGTGTGTATCATCGTTTAGTCATAGGCGCAACGTTACCCCGTAACTTACTAAATAATTTCACACTATTCCTGCTCCATCGGCAGAATTGTTTGTACAGTGACTTGTCGTCAAAATCGACTTGACATTCGCTCCACGGAAAACATCGAATTTAATCGACCAACCTCACGCTTCTTTGCTATCATGTCACAGCAATTTGTATTGTACACCATTTCCACCAATAAAGCAATACCCTTTTTTTATTTTTTTTGAGACCTGCAAAAGAATCCTTTTTAACACAGCGCAAGCTTGCTTGTAGCTGTGTTAAAAAGGATTCTTTTATTGGACGAATAGCCCTAACCGAGAATCTGTTCCAGGAAAACTTGTTTTTCTAGAATATAACTTGCGCAGCAAGTGATTCGAGGTGGCTTTCGGCCAAGACGGCGTAGCCGGCAGGTCTCTATTGTAGTGAGATCCATTTGGACGAATAGCCCTAACCGAGAATCTGTTCCAGGAAAACTTGTTTTTCTAGAATATAACTTGCGCAGCAAGTGATTCGAGGTGGCTTTCGGCCAAGACGGCGTAGCCGGCAGGTCTCTATTGTAGTG
>CAYJHO010000002.1:0-50644 GCA_964369945.1 uncultured Lachnospiraceae bacterium | reverse complement strand
GCAGGTCTCTATTGTAGTGAGATCCATTTGGACGAATAGCCCTAACCGAGAATCTAGCCCATAGGGCGATAAAGAAGCGCAGCTTCGATTCGAGGTGGCTTTCGGCCAAGACGGCGTAGCCGGCAGGTCTCTATTGTAGTGAGATCCATTTGGACGAATAGCCCTAACCGAGAATCGGTTTTATGAAAACTTGTTTTCTTAAAACATAACTTGCGTAGCAAGTGATTCGAGGTGGCTTTCGGCAGGCGAAGTTTCATTCTAAATACCACAAATTTTGCACCATGTCCATCCTCCGTGGTATTTTTTCTTCAACTTCCAGTTTTCTAGTGGGAGAATTCTCACTTTTTACCACTATTTCTGCGTCTACTCCATGCTCCGTGGTATTCCCCCTTCAACTCATAGCTTTTAGTGATAAAAACACTTGCTTTTTACCACTATTTCTATGACCACTCTATTCTCCGTGGTATTTCCCACTCCCCCCTTAACTGCTAAGCTCAAACTTTTACCCTCTACCGCAATTTAAGGTATTGGTATTTATGTTCTTATATATAGTACAAAGAAGTACTCGCCTCTTCTTTACTCTACCCAAGGTTACTACTTAAACGATTCAAGGGGAATGGCTTAAAACTAAACCATTCCCCTTCATTCTTGTCACAGAGTATATCTTTTACATAAGTATTTTCTAAGAACGCTTTAAAAAATCTCTACTTTTATTCTATATCAATATCTACACCGATATCTCTTACCCATCTACCACTAGCATTCCAAACTGAATCCATTGAGGCATTAGCTAATCTAATCTTACCTGTATCAGTGTCTATCAAAAAAAAGAAGCTTTGAGCTAAACCTGCTGCTGATTCTGCCTCCCAATCATATAATGTAGCATTGTAACTATCTACAGATTTTACACCTAATCCCATAATTTGTACAATTTCTTCTTTTACCTGTGTTGCTAAATCTTTCCCATTCGAGTGACTTCCATCTAGATACCAAATATTAAGGTAACCTTTACCGCCACCTCCGCCACTTACCCATTGAACACCAAATTCTTCTCCGCTAGGTATTTCATTTTGTGGATCTGCCACAATAACAGTAACCGCATCCATTAACGCTGTAGCTATTTGTAAATCATGAGATTGTCTACTTCGCTCTACATAAGCAGTATACTGTGGAGCTAATACTGCTGCCAAAATAACTATTATGGCAACCACAATAATCAGCTCTACCAACGTAAATCCTTTATTGTAACTTCCAACTTTTTCTTTTCTATATAGCATTCTTCCAGCCTCCTTATTCATTAACTCCTATTGCTATCCATTCTTGTGGAATGCCTGTAATATTCCCTGTTTCAGTGTTTATAGTAAACACAAAATCTGTGGTTGCTCCGACTTCTGATTCACCTAACTGACCAATATATTGTTCTCCCACATTTGCACCACTTTCATTGTACCATCCAATCGCCTCTGATATAGCCAATCTAATTTCAGCATTTACTGTATCTCTATACGAAGTTGCAGTAGAACTCACCCCTATTGTTCCATCAGAGGGCCAGCCTCCTACATATGTATTATCATCTACCGAATGCCAAGTTACTGTTACATCCAATCCCGAAGCAATATCATTTTGTGGATCATTAATCACTACCGTAGTAGCATCCATAATGATTGCTGCTACTTGTATATCATTTGCCTCTCTTGTCCTTTCTACATACTGAAGATACTGTGGTGCTAAAACACCTGCAAGTATTGCAATTACTGCTACAACTATAATTAATTCAACCAATGTAAAGCCTTTGTTTCTTCCTTGTCCTTTTCTCATACTTATCTCCATTTATCTACAAATATTTATTGCTAAAATTGTAGCACGGTCTTTTTAGGAAGTCAACCTTTCTACTTTAATAACTTTTCAAATACTTCACAAAAAACCTTGTATATTCCCTCTCTTTTGATTCTACCTGTATCACACCATGACCTTTTTCAATAATGGTCTTAGCTAGATGTAAACCTACACCAACACTACCACTAGTGGAATATTGATCTCTATAAAAGCGATGGAATATCTTTGAAAGCTTTTCCTTCTCAATCCCTGTACCATTATCTTCTATTATAAATTGTGTTTGAAAGTAATTCTCCTCACATAGAATAGATATACTAGATCCTATTGATGAATGTTCAATTCCATTTTTTACTATATTAACAAACGCTTCTGTTTGCCATTTCAAATCCCCATAGAAAACAGCTTGCAAATCTCCTTTTACCAACAAAGACATTTCTTTTTCCTCTAAGAGCCTTGCCACCCCTCGCCTTACTGCTTCTAGAAATTCTCCTGCTCTTATCTCTTCAGATTTAAAAAGAATAATATTTGCATCAAACTTAGATAGTTTTAATAAATTCTGCAATAGGAATTCCATATGTATCACATTCTCTCTAATATCAAACAAGAATTCTTCTTCTACCTTATCCGGCATCTCCTTATCCTCTATCAAGTGATCTAGCATAATTGCCATAGAGGTTAGTGGTGTCTTTAATTGATGCGATATATCAACAATATTATTCTTAACTGATACCTTATCTTCCGTTGCTCGTTCTGCTTGCTCCTTTAACATCACTGTTATTTTGTATAATTCATTCTTTAGAATAGATAAATCTTCTTCTGAATTGTGATTTAAATCTAATTTATAATTCCCTTTGTTAATTTCACATAAATATGATGTAATATCCTGAATACTATTACTTTGTTTCCTTCTATATAATAGAAATAATCCAAAGCTAATGCACAGTATCAAATTCACGATAACTAAATTCCATACTATATTTTCCCTTAATCTCGTTTCGTTTGCTTCTATTATAAATAGCATGTCATCCTGATAGCCAAAACGCTCCAAAACTCCCAACTCATATTTTGATTCCCCTTGCAGTATCCTCACAATATCCAAGTCAGTAATCTCTTCCTCTAAAGAAGCAGATGCAATCTCTAGTATCACCTGATTTAGCTCCTCTACGTAAGCAAAATAATTTTTATAAGTAATATATATAGTACAAAGTGAACCAATAAGTGCCAGACTTAAAAATATAATAATGATTCTAACACGAAAGAAACTTCTCCTCATTTATCATATACCCTATTCCTTTTATCGTTTTAATAATCTCTGGATGTATCTTCGCTCTAATTCTTTTAATCGCCACTGTTAGCGTATTATCATTTACATAATTCTCATAATTATCCCATATCACTTCTAAAAGACGCTCCCTTGTCACTACCTGCTTCTTATTATTACAAAGGAACTCCAAAATCTTATACTCTTGACTTGATAATAAAACAAGTGTACCTGCAAAGTACACTTTGCAAGTTTCTTTTTCTATATACAATGCCCCACATTCTATGATATCTTTTTCGTTTCTTTTCAAAACTTTTTGGACACGCGCTAACAACTCCTGATTCCGAAAGGGCTTTACCATATAGTCTTCCCCCAAGGATAATCCAAGCACGACATCTTCTTCATCGTCTCTTGCTGTCAGAAAAATAATTGGAACATCCTCTACCAATTCAGCAATCGAAAAACCATCTCCATCCCCCAACATAACGTCCAAGATAATCAAATCAAAGCGCTGATTTAAACAAACCAACGCTTCTTTCTTTGATGTAGCTACCACTACTTGATACTGCTTTTCTAACAAATAAGTCAAACCTCTCACAATGGAAGCATGATCTTCCACCAAAAGTATTTTTTTCATAAGCACTCCCTAGCCTATATATTTTCATTTCTAATAGTTTCTATTATATTCTGTTTCTCGATTTTTGCAAGGGAAGACTTCATCATGATATAAACTACCACAAAAACCACAACCACACATTGTAATATAGAAACAATAGGTAGCTTATACGTTAAATGTTCACTGACACCTATCACAGCTGAACTATAGATTAACCAAGATCCAAGAATCCCTAGTGGCAAGCCAAAAACCAAAGACTTTGCCCCATAGAAAATACTTTCCAATCGAATCATTCGAACAAACTCTTTTTTCGTCATTCCAATGGATTGTAAAATGGCAAACTCCCTTCTTCTCAATTGCATATTAGTGGTGATGGCATTGAAGATATTTGTCATCCCTATCAATATGATAACCCCAATAAAACCATATAGAAAAATAGAAATCAAAAGAAGAATATTATTCATTAACTCCATCTGCTCTTCTGCATCGTTAATCCCCAGCTGGAGACCAAGTTCTTCCACTAGTGGTCTTGCCTTTTCCAAAGTTGCCTCTACATCTCCAGTATTTAAAGCTACCATGCTTATTCTGTAATGCCCAAACTCTTCCATTCGAGATTCACTAATTACGATAACATCATGTAAATAAGGTGCAAACACAGGCACTTTACCAGTCTCTGTTACCTCTAGAGTTAAAGCATGCTCCGTTTCCTCCACCACTCCAGAAACTATTCTCGTCTCACCTAACTCTATCTGTTCTTCTGTATTGAGAACAAAAATCCCTTGTTCTGACTGGTCCTCTTCCACCCCCAAGTATCTTAAATATTCTTCATACAAATCATCTGGTATACTCCATATTTCTTCTACCCCCTCCTCGGTACTTACATAGAGCACCTTCATAATCCAAGAACTCTCAACCTCTTCAAATGAAACTACCTGTTCCCATAATTGTTCTGCATCACTAGCAGAAATTTCCCCATTCGTCCAAAGACTAAGATGATAACCTTGAACCTCATACGCTTCCTCTGCAGAGCCATAACCAATCTGAACAAAATAAGACATAGAAATAAAGGTTGCAATACTTACAGTAAGCGAAATTACAGTAGTTCTAAATTTCTTTCTATTTCTCTTCATGTTCTTATATGCAAAAATTCCTCCAACGCGGAAAACTTTCCCTATCCACCATGGTGTCTTCAAACTTCTTTTTGTGTTTTTTATATATACACTATGTCGCATAGCTTCAATTTCGCTAATCTTACTTGCTTTACGTGCCGAGGAATAAGCAGATAGATATACCGTTAATAAAGAGAGTCCTGCACCAACTAATAAACCCATTGGATGAATATACGCTACAAACTCTAACCCTTCCTCTGCAGCCCCTTCTAAAAGCGCTTGTACAATTCCAATCAATACATGAACTGCAAGTGTTGCCCCTAAGATTCCTGCCAAAACACCAACCAGCCACAACAGTAACGCCTCAAATAACACATTTTTACGAATTTGCTTGCTAGTTGCCCCCATACTTGAAAGCATCCCGTACTGCCTTGTTTTTTCAGCTATGGATATGGCAAAACTATTACGAATACAGAATATACTAGTAAACATGATAATAACGATTACCATAACAGACATTCCAATCAAAGAGTTCATAAGTTGGTCTGATAGCGCATAGCCCTTATAACGAAGTAAGTCAATATTGTAAGTAAAATCATACTGTCCCACTTCCCTATCTGTATCTGTCCCATTGATGTGAGCCGTAATACTAGCATACTCTTTTGGATTCTCATAGAGAATAGAAATATCTGCATAGTTCACCACTTCATCCATCCACACAAGGATGGTGTAACCTGGTGAACTATAGGCCTCGAAACTGGGTTTATCAATCACACCTACAATAGTGAATTTTTGTTCCGTAGCACCTTCTATATATTCCACACCATACTCACCATACACATGCCCTTGGTGCAGTTCCTCTCCACCCTCTGATATTCTAGTTCCAATCTGTGCTGTAATTTGATCACCAATTACATAATCTATTTGAGAAGTATCTAGCATATATTGGCTAACCAAGATTTCTCCAGAAGCTTCTGGTAATCTACCATCTAGCAACTTATTTTCATAGCCCTGTAAAGCCTTGGCATCCACACTCAAAACATTCATGTATGGTTTTGACTCATTCCCACTGCCTTCAAGCAAACCAAAGCCCATATTTTCCACCATATAATACTCTTTTGTTTCTACATGATTTTGTAAGTATACTAGTTCCTCTACTGGAACTCCATAAAAGGTCACATGATGATTTCCAACATTTTCAATGGAAGCCTTGATTAAACTCTGCTGAAAGCTTGTTGCTAATCCTATCGTTGCTACAATCAGTGCCGCTGATAAAGCAATTCCTACGATGGTCGCTGTAGTCCTAACAGGATTCATCTTTAAACTTTTGATTGTTAATTTATTTAATATTTTCATCCTTCACTATTCTCCCATCTGCAATCGTTATCACCCTATCTGCGTGTTTTGCAATTTCTATATCATGGGTAATCATGATAATGGTCTGCTTAAACTTCTGATGGGACACATGTAATAGAGAAATTATTTCATCACTAGACTTAGAATCCAAATTCCCAGTAGGCTCATCTGCTAACACCAAGGCAGGATCGTTGATCATAGCTCTCCCTATTGATACCCTTTGCTGTTGCCCTCCCGATAATTCGTTAGGCAAGTGATGTTTTCGATCCACTAAGCCCAAGGTATGTAATAACTCTGCCATACGATGTTTATCCACCTTTGCACCATCTAGTTCCTTTGGCAGGGAGATATTTTCTTCTACATTCAAAATAGGGATTAGATTATAAAATTGATAGACTAGGCCAATCTGTCTTCTTCGAAAGATTGCTCTCTTATCCCTAGAAAGGGCATAAATATCTTCACCATCTACAAAAACCTTACCACTAGTTGGCTGATCCACTCCTCCAAGTAAATGTAGCAGTGTTGATTTGCCACTTCCACTTGCACCTACAATTGCTACAAATTCTCCCTTTTGTATAGAAAAAGACATTTGATTTACAGCATGCACTGCCTGCTCTCCTTTTCCATAGGTCTTGACTAAATTCTCTACTCTTAATATTTCCATAAGTTCCTCCTCTTGTCTGATGATATATTCTAGTTTAACTTATCAAAGTGACACTAAAGTGACAAAAAAAGTAAAAAATAGGAGACCTAAAATCCACCCTATCTTTTACTTTTCTCATTTACTTATTTTCCATATTTATTTAAAAAACTTTTCTCATGCTCTTCTATTTTATGACTTCTATCTCCTGCTCTTTTAGCTGGTACCCCAAAATAAATCCCCCAACCATCTAAAGATTTATTTATTAAACTCATAGAACCTACTGCTGTACCTTCGCCTACCACAACACCTGGTAGCACCGTACAAGATGCTCCCAAAATAGAATGTTTTTCCATTACAATCTTCTCTTGCACAGGTGTTTTATATTCATTTGCTGTCATTGGATTTGTCAGCGACTCCCCTGAATAATCGTCAGAATCTGCTATTAATGTGCACCTTTGGGATACCCCAGTAAAGTCTCCCAACTCAATCCCTGCAGGCCCACCATATAACATCGATGCTGTCGCCACATGTACATAATTTCCTATTTTAATTTTTCCACTTAGAAAACAAAAATCATCGATTCTAACATGATTTCCGATTTCCATATTGCTAGCACCATAAATACTAGCTTTCTTACTAATAAGAACATTCTCCCCAAAACTCTTAAATCCCATTTCTAGCAATTCTTCTTTTGACATAAAACTTGACATCATCTACCCCCTAGCCTTTTAACTTGCACTCTCTTTCCACTGCTTCAAATTCTTCCACTATTATACTACTTGGAGGCGGTGTTAGCAAGCTTGTGATTACAATAGCTAGCAAAGCTACTAGAAATGCTGGTAATAATTCATAGATATCTAGAACTCCTCCTAAAGGTCTCACCATATATTTCCAAACAAATATAACTACCGAACCGCTAAGCATCCCTGCCAATGCCCCATACATGTTCATTCGTTTCCACATAAGAGATAATAAAACGACTGGTCCAAATGCTGCGCCGAAACCTGCCCAAGCAAACGAAACAATTCCAAACACAGAGCTATTTGGATCTATTGCTAGAAAGACACCTACAATTGCAATCCCAACCAAACAAGCTCTTGCAATGATTACAGTACCCTTTTCACTAATATCGATTCCAAAGAAACCTTTGATGATGTTTTGCGATACACTTGAACTAGCTGCTAATAGTTGTGAATCAGCTGTAGACATGGTAGATGCCAAAATTCCTGCTAAAATAATCCCTGCCATAACTGCAAATATCAAACCATTTTGACTCAAGATATTTGCAATCTCCACAATAATAGTTTCCGATGCGGAACCTTCCAACACTGGAATCACACCATGCTTTGACATACTCATCCCTACCATACCGATTAACAGTGCCACAGCCATAGAAATTACTACCCAAGTTGTGCCTACTCGTCTGGCTATTGGTAACTTATTTGCATCTTCAATCGCCATAAAGCGAAGTAATATATGTGGCATTCCAAAATAGCCAAGTCCCCAAGCTAAAGTAGATACAATAGTTAACACACTGTATTCATTTGCTCCCCCTGTCATAACATTATAAGTCTGACTAATGTTCATATATCCAGGCAATTCAGAAATATCTTGAATTACAATCTCCATTCCTCCAACACTAGTGATTCCAAAAATCACAACGATAATCAGAGCAATACTCATCACAATACTTTGAATAAAATCTGTCATACTGGCTGCACTAAATCCACCAAGGCAAGTATATAACACAATTACCACTGCACTAACAAGCATTGCTAATTGATAATCCACTCCAAAGAGTGAGGCAAACAACTTTCCACATGCACTAAAACCTGATGCAGTATAAGGTATAAAAAATATAATAATGATAATAGCTGCTATCAACATAAGTATCTTTTTCTTATCCTGATCTCGAAACCTGTTGCTAAAAAAATCCGGTAAGGTAATAGAATTATTTGCCTTTGCTGTATAGATGCGAATTCTTTTTGCTATGATAAGCCAATTGACATAAGTACCCACTGCCAAACCGATCCCTGTCCACATCGCGTCTGCCAAACCACTCAAATAAGCCACTCCCGGCAAACCCATCAAAAGCCAACTTGACATATCAGAGGCTTCAGCACTCATAGCAGTTACAAAAGGCCCTAGCTTTCTCCCCCCTAAATAAAACTCACCTGCGCTATCGTTCTTCTTTGAAAAGATAGCCCCTATCATAATCATACCAAATAGATACAGCCCCATAGCTACTAAAATACCTTGTAATGCCTCTGTCATAGCCTACTCCTCCTTCACATTTTTCTTCCTTAATCGCTTTATCATATCACAGTGTTAATGTTTTATCAAGAAGAAGTATTAATTTTTACATTGTAAAACTTTGTTCTTTCTTATATAATAGACCATATTAGTAATTTATTGAGGAGAAAAACATGTGGATAGCAGATCAATGGAAAGACTATGAAGTACTAGATACTTCATCAGGAGAAAAATTAGAACGATGGGGAGATTACTTATTAGTTCGACCAGACCCACAAGTATTATGGAATACAGAAAAGAAATTAAAAGGGTGGAAGAAAATGAATGGTCATTACCACCGCTCTGCGAAAGGTGGTGGAGAATGGGAATTCTTTAACCTACCTAATGAATGGACCATCAATTATAAAGAACTTACTTTTAACTTAAAACCATTTAGCTTTAAACATACTGGCTTATTTCCAGAACAAGCAACTAATTGGGATTGGTTTTCTGATTTAATTAAAAAGTCAAAAAAACCTGTTAAGGTACTAAATTTATTTGCTTACACAGGAGGGGCTACTCTTGCTGCAGCTAAAGCTGGCGCACAGGTAACACATGTGGATGCCTCTAAAGGAATGGTCGCTTGGGCAAAAGAAAATGCTAACTCTAGTGGATTAGAAGATGCTCCGATCCGCTGGCTTGTGGATGATTGTGTAAAGTTTGTTGAAAGAGAAATCAGACGTGGAAATAGGTACGATGCCATTATCATGGATCCACCATCTTACGGAAGAGGTCCAAAAGGAGAGATTTGGAAAATAGAAGAAAGCATCTATCCTTTTATTGAATTGGCTAGCCAAATTTTATCAGATGATCCACTTTTCTTTCTTGTTAATTCCTATACTACAGGTTTACAGCCTGCCGTACTCTCTTACATGATCAATACAGTAGTAAGTAGTAAGCATGGTGGAAAAGTCGATGCAGCAGAGATAGGACTACCTGTTAGTTCCAATGGATTGGTACTTCCTTGTGGTGCCAGCGGACGTTGGAGTAAATAAACAAAAAAGAAGAAGGAAGCTAGACATCTTGTCAACTTCCTTCTTTTTATGAACTCTCGGAATCTGTTTCAGAAATTCATTCCGAGAGTTCATTTTTTATTCTGTTTCTGAAATTTCCTTACGTACTTTAAGTACTGAACTTGCAGATACACTCACTTCATCTAGTCCCATTTCTAAGAATTTCTTAGTCAAGCTAGTATCTGCTCCTAACTCTCCACAAATACCTGCCCATATGCCATTTGCATGAGCACCATCAATTACCATCTTAATCATTCTAAGAATAGCTTCATGATGTGTATCATTATACTTTTCCAACTTCGCATTTTGCCTATCCACTGCTAAAGTATATTGTGTTAAATCGTTGGTTCCAATACTAAAGAAGTCTACTTCTTTTCCTAATAAGTCAGCAGTTACTGCAGCTGCAGGAGTTTCGATCATAATACCTTGCTCTACCTCTCCATAAGTAATACCAGCAGCATCTAAGCTAGCCTTTACTTCCTCTACAATCTTCTTAATTTCTAACACTTCACTTACTGAAATAATCATAGGATACATAATTGCAATATTTCCATAGGCACTGGCTCTAAGTAAAGCGCTAATTTGCTCTTTAAACATTTCTATTCTATCTAGACAAATACGAATCGCACGATATCCTAATGCTGGATTTTCTTCCTCTTCCAAATTAAAATAGTCTACCTTTTTATCCGCACCAATATCCATAGTTCTAATGATAACTTTCTTGCCTGCCATCAATTGAGCCACTTGCTTGTATGATTGGAATTGCTCTTCTTCAGATGGATAAGTATCTCTACCCAAATATAAGAATTCACTTCTAAATAAACCAATACCGGAAGCATCATTTGCCAATACAGCTTGCACATCTGCTACAGAACCAATATTGGCAAAAACTTTCATTTCTTGCCCACTCTTAGTGGTATCTGGCTTTCCACGCATCTCTTCTAATAAAGTCTTTGCATCCGCTTCTTTTTTCATCTGCTTCTCTGCTGCTTCTACTTTATCTTGCTCTGGTTCTATCCAAAGTACACCAATATTAGCATCTACAATGCCCTGTTTACCATCAAGCGCTTCTGCTGCTGCCATAATTCCATCTGCACTAATCAGTGCTGGAATGTTCATAGTTCTTGCTAAAATTGCAGTATGAGAATTAGATGAGCCATATTCTGTTACAAAAGCTAATACCTTATCTTTATCCATAGAAATTGTTTCAGATGGAGTCAAATCATCTGCTATGATGATAACTGGTTCAGGCAATGCACTTGCATCTGCTACATTTAAAAGAACACGAACCAAACGGTCTGAAATATCCTTAACATCGGCACATCTAGCCTTCATATAATCATCATCCATCGCTGCAAACATGGCTGCAAAATTATCACCTGTAGTAGCTACTGCGTATTCCGCATTGACTTTTTCTGTTCGTATGATATTCTCAATAGAATCCGCATAGTCTGGATCTTCCATTAGCATTTGATGCATTTCAAAGATTGCTGCCTCTGCTGCTCCTACTTCGGCTAATGCCTTTTGATATAAAGAATCGATTTGTGCCAATGCCTTTTCTACAGCTGCCATATATCTAGCGATTTCTGCTTCCACATCGTCCACATGAGTTCTTTTAACTTCTACTTCTTGCTTTTTTAAGACTAAAATTTTACCGATTGTAACACCTTTACAAACTGCTTTTCCATTAAAATTTCTCATACTGTTCCTCCAATTACAATGTATCTGCTAAAAATGCTTCTAGTTGCTTTGCTACTGCTTCTTCATTTTCACCTTCTACTGTAACGGAGATGGTTTCACCACATTTAATACCTAATCCCATAAGTGCCATCATTCTAGTTGCATCAATTGCTGGCTTACCTTCTTTTTCGATCATAACGGTACATCCTGTTGCCTTCACTTCTTTCACGATAATACCTGCTGGTCTAGCGTGGATTCCTGACTCGTCTTTGATTGTGTAGTTAAATTTTTGCATTGTAATTCCCTCCAATATTATTATTTCATTTTAGTGATTTCTTAAACCTCTTACCTATAGTGTACATGAATTTTACACTATGCACAATTACCAAAAATAAAATCATCATTATGAATAAAAAATGCATACTTCTGCCAAAATCAAAACTCTGTTTTTTGTTAGTTTTTACTAAATACTATTACTTGCTCCCCAAATTAACGATAATATACGTATCTAATTCAATGATGGAACCTTGGTTGGGCCATACAGGCATTCCATCTTCCACTAAGGAATTAGCATATTCATAATGAGATAAATCTCCGTCTTCCGTAAAACCATATCCCATACTTTCCCAGAACTTAATCAACTCTCTATCAAAACCATAAAAAGCCGTCTGTCCCCACTTTAACACGGAAAGCATCGGAGTCTCTGTAAACAAATATCCTTCTTCTTGTATAAATTTATCTTGCACACTTTCATCGAATACAGACAATAGTCTAGACGCAAGAACATACTTCCCCGACCATGTAGGCGTATAACTCTTAGATGCAATAGCACCAGGAACTTCATATTCGCCAACAACACAAATAGGAAGACTTTCATCGTAATTTTCAATAATATCAATCGCTAATCCATCCATAGTACGCAATGCATCTTGATACTTATCTTGATCCACCTTCAACCAGTAATTTGATTCATGAAGCTGATGATAGATTAAAATTAACAACAGACCTATCCCGATCTTTTGCATATAGTTTTTCATAGGAAGCATTTCTAATACAATACCTAAGATCAGCACCATAAGTCCACTAACCACTACAATATGTTGGCTCGTTCTGTAATATGTTGCATACCCTTCTAAGATTGGCATAAGAAATGGACTTAGCACCACTCCTACATACCAAAATAGAATTCTTCCATTTCTTTTAAAAACCCCAAAGAATAACGAAACGCTACCAATCACGGCTAAGGCAATCACAAAAATGGTAATGGGCTTATACATAATTCCGTGAATAAAGTATTTCACTATATATTCTTGCAGAACTAGCCAAAGGGCTTCTAATCCCTGACCCACTTGAAACCATTGAAATATTTCCTCGATTCCTCGATAAGACAAAATCCCAACTTGAGACTCTAACGAAAAGAGTACAATACTCATAGGTACCCAAATACTTCTTACCACTACGCCAAAAACACCTACTAGAATCGTACATAAAATGGTCGCTACTAGATTCTTGCCTCGTCCCTTTTCTAGAATAGATTCTAACAACTGCAAAGAACAGATACCTACCAACAACACAATCACAAAGCTCTCATAACAACCAAGTGCTACAAAAAGCCATAAACCACTTTTCACACAAGCTACTATCCTCTTCTTAGCTTTGTTCTCGATAGCATCCTTTAAATACCACAAAGAAATCGCTGTAAACCCAAACCCTAATGTAATACCATTGCTCAGATAATAGGTGATTACTTCTGTTGTAATCGGGGCAGTAATCATAACACAGGCAAAGCCTAAATATACCCACGGCTTTACTCGTTTTCCTACCACACGCTGAAATAGCACAGTCCAAAGCAATACCGAAATCATAAAGCAAAATAACACAAAGGACTCTACTAAAAACGGATTGTACTCAGCCACTGGAAGTATTTTGTTAATTAGATAAATCACCCATCTTCCCATTACAGGAGACACGCCATCTACAAAATATATCTTCCATGCCGTATCATCTACCCCTATGGTAGGATTCAAAACCATAGTCCCATAGCATAAAAATGTAACTATACTAAAAGGAAGCATAAACTTAACATTCTTAACTAAGCAGAGAACTTTTTGATACATCTCTCTCATACTACTTTTCACCTATTTCATAATCCACCGCAGTTCTTTGTACGCAAATTGGTTTGCAAATAGCTCCAACTGCTACGTGCAATGGATGTTTCTGATAAATTTCCATTGCCTCAAGGGATGCAAAATCAGAGATTAAGACCATATCTACATTCCCTTCTACTCCTATCGTTTCTCCCACTTCTAAATGTAAAATTTCTGGTATCTGTCCCACCAAGGCTTCTAATTCTTCTTTGAATCTTTTCGCTTCACTTTCTGCACCTTCTTTAAATTTCCACATTACAACATGTCTAATCATTCCTATCTCTCCTCTTCTCTTTCTAACAATATTTTATAAGTTCTCTCTATCAAAAATGCTCCTAGTGGTGCTGTCACTAAAATTGCAATAACAGACACTGTTAGAATTAAATTCCCACTAGCAAAGCCCATGGCTAATGGAACCCCTCCAATAGCTGCTTGTACGGTAGCTTTTGGCATATAACCAATTACAGTAAACAAACGCTCTTTCCTATTTAGCTTTGAGCCTATCAAACACAAAAAGACTCCCAACAATCGAAATACTAATACAAACAAAATAAGCAGAATCACAATACCACCTGCTTGAAAAGCATAGGCCATATCTAAGGAAGCACCCACCAATACAAATAATAGAATTTCTGCAAAAATCCATACCTTAGAGAATTTATTTGCCAAGCGAACTGCCACTTGATTATATTTTGTTTTCAACACCATCCCCATTACCATAATAGCAATCAAGCCAGAGAATGGAAGTACCTTAGTTAATAAGTCTTCGAGTGATACGAGAAAGAATCCAGTGCTTAACAAAAGGATCACCTTTTGACTATCCCTCATATGCACTCTTTGAAACACTAAATTCCACAATATTCCTATGATAGCACCCACAATAGCACCCAAGAAAATGGTAATCGGGATACCCAACATATCGCTAACAACCAATGTTCCCCCCTGTCCTAGTGACAAAAACACCGTAAATAGTACAATCACAAAGACATCGTCTACAGAAGCACTTGCTAAAATCATCTGTGGAATCCGTTTTCCCTGCCCATAACCTTCTTCCATCACCTTAAGCATAGATGGTACTATCACTGCAGGTGACGTTGCTGCCACTACCGTTCCTAGTAAAGCAGCATCCGCAATCGACAGACCTAGAAGTGGAGGAGCTAGCAAAATCATCCCTAAGATTTCTAAGATTGCTGGAAGAAAACACATCAATACGGCTGGTCTTCCTATTTTCTTTAAATCCTCTAGATTTAAATTGAGCCCTGCTCTACATAAGATAATAATAAGTGCAATTTCACGAAGCTCTGCTGATATATTTAATAATTTAGCATCCATTAAATTTAGAACATTAGGACCAAGAATCATCCCCACAAACAGCATACCAATCAAACTTGGCACTTTAATCTTCTTACAGAGGGCACTAAATAAAATCCCCATAAATAACATCAACGAAATACTTAATAGCATATGTTATCTCCCATCTTCTCTAAATACTTCTCTAGCCTCTTCGATTCGTTGATAAAACTCTTCAAAAAAAGTTCCTTTATGATACGGCTTCACAAAAAAGAATTGCATGATATAGGTTTGTGCTTGTCCAATATATGCCTCTTCTTTATTAGCTAATATATGGGCAACTTCCTTTTTGAACTTATGCCAAGTTAACAAAAACTGTTCTTGCTGTGGATAATTTGCTATCTCAAGCCATTGTTTGATCTTCCTCGATTCTTGCGCCTTACAAGGACACACATTTTCCAACATAAAATAACGAATGCTTTTCTCTTCATATTTTCTACCTAAGGGAAACAATCTACAAATCCCCGGCCTATCTGCATGTATCTTACATCTTCCCTTTTCGTTTAAAGCAATGCACCTTTTGCTAAGTTCATCCATCTTCATGCAAGGTACTACAAATCCATCTACAAAAGCAATACTTAACAGATCACCCTGTAGTTGGTGAAAGCTTTTCTCCTGACTTTGGCTCAATTGATACATATCATAAGGGTTCAATACAACCGATGTTCCCATATCAATACAACAACTAGGTTTCCCCAAACAACCATCACAAGCCAAATTTACTCTATCATGTTCTTTATACATATAGCCCTTTCCCTTTCTCAACATCAGTACAATCATACTATATTTTACTATCTCTTACAATCTAATTTATGAATCTAATCTATTGATTATCCATGGCTTCACACGATAAAAGAAGAAGCTTCCACACAATTGCGGCAGCTTCTTCTTTCATATCATTTACTTACTTTTAGACTAAAATTCCATATTAAGATTTATCCTTTGATTGAAACTTTGGTATTTCAGTAAGATTGTTCTACTTTTGTTATCCCACAGCCAATCAAGTTCTGCTCCCTCTGCCTTAATCTGCTTTGGTTCTTTTGGCAATCGAATCCTAACAAAAACCTCCACTTGATCTGCTGCCTCTAGAGAAAAGCTTAATGACTCAGCTACCTGTTTCCAATTCTCAATGCGAGCAGAGCTCCCAATCACACGGTACTCTTCTCCTTCTATTTGAGAAAAATCGAACAATACACAACTCTCATCTTTAGATAGTGTCTTACTTGAAATCACCTGATAGTCTGAAGTAAACATATCAGCAAACAAACCCTCTACCTTCCAAGGAGTTTCATTTACACTTTCATCCATTACAGAAGCAATCCTATAAGGCCCTCTCTTTAGACTAAGAGTATTACTAAATTCCCACTGATCTCCATTTTCTTCTATCATATCCTTTACAAATTGACGATAAAAATCAGCTTCTCTCTTATTCAAGCATGCCTTTGACGCTGCTTGTTCTAGGAAATACACTTTTCCCTTCCCTACCTTAGCACCTGATTTTGCCTCTTCTTTTTCCAGTTCGAGAAGTTCAAATAAATGCTCTCTAGGATTTTGGTACCCTGCCTTTTTCCACCATCCATCTACCTGATGATACGGATCCCTATCATCTCCAATATAAAGAAGAATTCCTCCTCCTTTTACCCAAGAAGCTAAGCTTGCGTTCAAATCAGGAGCCTCAGGCTTAATATGTTCATAGCTTAGCACTGCATAACTAAGGTCGCCTAGATAATCTGCGAAACGTCTCACATTATCTAATTGTATTGGGCGCACAGGAAGTCCGTATTTTAATAGTGGCATTACTTGTCCGAAAAAGTTAGGATAAGAACCACTAACAGCAAAGTCATTTTGGCAATCTTGACTTTCCGCGATTCGATCCATCAAATCAGCATTATCCTGTTCTTTGTTAATCACCGCCAATAAATCTTCTTGTACCCACTGTTTCACAATGCCATCAGGATAATTCCTTTGATATAAGCCACTATCAGATACAAACACACCAAAGCCCTTCCTAAAGTTTGGATAACTAAAATCAGATTGACCCATGTCTCCCAATAACTGAACCACACTAGAGAGCATAGTTCGATACCAATTAGGTATTGGTTTTGAGTCTTTTGTTCCAAAACTAGTTTCATCCTTTGTTTCAATATTTGGTTGGAATCTAGGATATATCCCATCGAAAACACGATGTGGCCAAGGGCAGATTTCATAATGATGTACCAAAGGATGTAACAAAGAAGCCACCACAGTCTTTTGATAATTATAGGCAAAATTTTCCCAGGTATAACCAGGGTTATCTTCGATTGGATCATGCAAAAACCACATTCGCCTCCCCGTTCCTTTGACCAGTTCTTGCATAGCCCCATACTCTAAATATGCGGTTTCAAAGGTACGCTCTTGATATTTTCCCTGATATACATTAGGGCATCTGCTAGTCCCTGTCCATATTTGAGCAATATAACCATCCAAGCTAGGGATATCGATGAGTGCAGATTCTGGGCTAATAATCTTCCACTGTGTATAGTTGATAATGCTGTGTGTTGGAACATAGAAACGTAGCAATTTCCCGTGTTTTACTAAGGCATATTCTTTTAGCGCACTACTGATGGTTTCAATGGCTCTTTTATAGAGATAGGCCTTTAACTTAGAAGCTTTATACCTGGCATCTAAACTACTGTGTGGGGGAACCCAAGCTTCCTTATAATAAATCAAATATTCCCTTTTGAAGGCTTCTGAATATCCACCATCATCCCAAAATTCAGGCTCTTCCACATGGATCGCTTCCACACCATAGTCCACTGCTTTTTTTAACCTTTCGATGAGAAAATTCAAAAAGGAAATGGTAGGTACCATATAAGGAACACTTGGATTATGAATAATATCCTCTCCCTCCCTATTCTTTTGTGCTTCATCCCAGTGCTCCCTACCATCTACTAGACCATTTAAATAATCTTGATAATTTCCCCAGGCAATCCCTGTCATCAAGTGTATCACATAGCCACTTTCTCTAAATTTTTTTATTCTTGCTTCCATACTATCATCAATGCCATAGACCATAACAAAATCACATTTTAGATCAATCGATGGTCGAAACATTGCACTTTCTTGCATACCAGTTAGTTCTTCACTTCTTTTTCTTATATAAGCCATTTTTTTCCTCACTTTCTTGTTGCGAAATATTATAATTAACGTTAAAATCAGAGTATATTTATGAGCTCTCGGAATCTTTCCAACGAAATTATAAACAGATTCCGAGATTCATGATGAACAAGTAGGGGACAAATTCCCCTAAGGAAGATCTAGAGTCCTAAAATCAAGGTCTCTAGATTCCGATAGTATATATTTTTATTTAGGAGGCAAACAATATCATGTTAAAAATCGGATTACTTAGCAGATGGCATGTGCATGCAAACGAGTATGCAGAAAAAGCCATCGATTCAGGGCTTGTTACTATAGCAGGGGTATGGGATGAAGATCCTGTACGTGGGGAAGCTTGGGCGAAAGAGCTTGGCTGCAATTTCTACCATAAACTAGAAGATCTTTTCCCACATGTTAGTGCTGTTATTTGCAATGCACCCACATCTATGCACACAGAACTCTTGCTAAAAGCAGCACAAGCCGGTAAACATATCTTTACCGAGAAGGTGCTTGCAGCTACTACAAAAGAATGTGAAGAATTAACTGCTGCCATAGAAAAGGCCAACATTACCTTTACCATTTCTTTTCCACAAAAAGTTATGCCTGTTATGAAACTAGCCAAAGACTTAATCGAAAAGGGAGCTTTTGGCAAGATATCTAACATTCGCATCCGCAATGGACATAGCGGCTTAATGGATGGTTGGCTTCCAAGCTATTGGATGAATACCGATGTTGCTTGTGGCGGTGCCCTTATGGATTTAGGTTGCCATCCCGTTTATCTAGCTAGTTGGTTCTTAGGCAATCCTGTCTCCATTCAATCCATGATGTCATCTCCTTTTGGATCCGATACCGACGAATGTGCAACTGCTACCATTCGCTATGAAAACGGAGCCATTGCTACGGTTGAAACAAGCTTAATTTCCTTTGGTGCTGATTATCTAGTAGAAATTTATGGTAGCGATGGTATCTTTGTTGCTTTTGGTGATCAAATAAATTTCAAATCTAGAAAGCTACCAGACTTTGTACCGACACTACCCGAGAAAGGTACAGAACCAATCTATGCCTTTGTGGAAGCTTGCTGTAAACAAACAGGAACGCCTGCTGAATTTGCTTGTAAAGAAGCCATCCTACTTACCAAACTAATTCAACATGCCTATACTTCCAACCAAACAGGGGAAGAAATAAAACTGTAACACATCATCTATTTTGTACAAAAAGGGGCCGTCCATTGGATAGCCCCTTTTGCTTATTTTAATTTAATTGTTTTGATCTCATATGGTGTGAATTCCATTGTGATTTGTCCATCTACCAATGCAAGACAATCCATCTCTCTTTCAATTAAGTTACACTCTGTTACAGAAGTAAACTTAGGATTAATTGCAATATTAGCAGTTGTGTGTAAACCATTTGCTTCATAGAGTCTTACTACAATATCATCGCTATCTTCTGCTTTTTTCACAGCTTCTACTACGATATTATCTTTGTTTGAAGCAACTAATTTAGTTACGATACTCGCATCAATACTTCCCTCAACAATAACAGGCTTCACATTGAATAAGTAACCTTCCTTCACAATGTTAGCATCTACTTCGTTACCAGCATGAGGTAGGATTGCATATTGGAAGTTGTGGATACCCTTATCCATATTTTCTCCTGGATACATAGGGCTTCTCAATAAGTTCATATCCATTACATTATCAATTACTTGGAATCCATATTTGCTTTCGCTTAATAAGGCTACTCCAAAATTATTTTGTGACATATCTACAAACTTATGTGCACAAACTTCAAATTTAGCAAGATCCCAAGAAGTGTTTCTAATGGTTGGGCGCTTAAGATTACCAAATTGGATATTGCAAGTTGCTTCTGTAGCTACTACGTTTACAGGGAATGCAGTTCTAAGCATTTTTCTTGTTTCATTCCAATCTACGGTCACATCGAATACTACTTTGTTATCACCTTTTGTTAAACTTACAAGTGCTGTTAACTTGGATTTACCAAAGCTATATACTTGCTTCATGGTTGTAGCAATTTCATTTGTTTCCATTTCTTGGCTTACTAAAGCAAAAGCACGTGGCTTCTTGCGATCGTAATACTCTTGGAAGTCCCAAGCATCTCCGTCATCATCATATACATCATATACATGTGCTGGCTGTGCTAAGGTTTCTTTTCCATTTACTTTATCAAAGATAGAAGTGATCTTTCCTGTTTCATCAAAGCTTACTTTTAAGTTATCATTTTCCATTACTTTGCTATCTACAGCTTTTGTAGTAACTGTAATGCCATCTGTTAACTCAACAGAAGATAAAGCTGGTACTTTTACAAAATAGTAAGTTCCATCTACATTGATATACTCTTCTCTATCGTAAGATAGGGAGTTAATCACTGTCTTGCCCTTACCTTTTGCAATTGCTTTGTACATCGTAGTTGTTAAACTTTCTACTTCATCTAACAATTGCTTATAACGCACTACAGATTCGTCGTATACTCTCTTAATAGAAGACCCTGGTAAAATATCATGGAATTGATACAATAATACTTCTTTCCAAATTCTTTCTAACTCCGCTTTTGGATACGCTACATTTTCATTTACAAAAGCAAGGGATGCTGCATATTCTAATTCTCTTAATGCAAACTCGATTTTTCTATTGTACTTCTTGTTGTCAGCTTGAGAAGTATAGGTACCTCTATGGCACTCAAAATATAACTCCCCGTTCCAGGTATGGTAGCTATCAATATCTTTTGCTAAGATATCAAAGAAATCACTTCCAAATGTTTGCTTAATTGGAGAGAAGTCTGCCATGTTTCCAATTCTGTCTAATCTCTCTAAGTGATGAGCCGCTGGACCACCACCACCGTTTCCTGTTCCAAATAGTACTAACGCATCTTCTACTTGACCTTTTTCTCTAAATGTTTTCTCACATTTTCTAATAACACCTGGTGTTGCAGCAGAGTTATAGTTCTCTTCTGGCAACATATGACAAAGAACACTACTTCCATCAATTCCTTTCCAATTAAATACATGGTATGGGAATGGATTTTGACGATTCCATGATAATTTTTGTGTCATAAAGTAAGGCACATCTGATTTCTTTAAAATCTGAGGTAGTGCTCCACTATAACCGAATACGTCAGGCAACCATAGATTTGTTACTTCGATACCAAATTCATCTTGATAAAATTTCTTACCATATAACACTTGACGTACCAAAGCTTCTCCACCAGATACGTTAGTATCTGCTTCTACCCACATAGCACCTTGAACTTCAAATCTCTTTTCTTTGATTCTTTCGCCCATTTCTGCATATAAGGCTGGGTAATGCTCTTTCATCCAATCAAATAATTGTGGTTGACTTGCACCAAATTTATAGTCAGGATATTTTTCCATCAAACGCATAACAGTTGAAAATGTTCTAGCACCTTTTCTAACTGTTTCACGGATTGGCCATAACCAAGCTAAATCGATATGAGCATGTCCGATTGCGTGAAGTTTCAAACTTGGATCTCCACCTTTTTTATCTAATTCTTTCTTAAGAATAGCTCTCGCTGCTTTGATTTGTTCTAACGCTTCTGCATCATCTACACCTTCCCCTACTAATGGGAAATATAATTCATCAAATGCTTTACACATAGTATACATAATAGCAAAACGACGTGGATTGTCTTCACTAGTTGCTTCCATTGCAAACTTTAATGTCTCTGCATCATAATATAGGCTACGTAATTCTTGATTTCTAATTGCAACACAAGCTTTTACTAATTTACCACTATCTACAAATCTACCAAATAAATCATTACAACCAGCATCTACCCATACATCTACTTTGCCATCTTCTACATTTAAGATATCAAATGGTACTACCCTTTTGTATGCAGTACAGTATTCATAGGCAACACTTCCGTTTGTAATCCCAATCAAAGGATCGCCTGATTCATTTACTACCAAACCTTCTCCACTAACATCTAATAAAAGAACTAAATCTTCTTTTCTAACATCAGCTGGAACTTCTGCTGTAAAATGAAACCATGCACAATCCCATAATTCTCCCCACTTTTCTCCAACTGCAATTTCTCTCTTCTCGCCTGTCATTCTTTCTGCAAAATTCACAGGTTCTTTTGTGATATAAGCTGTTGCATTTAAGTCTAATACTTTCTTGTAATAGCTATCTTTTAATGTACCCATTACACTGTTAATTTGGTTCACTCTTTCATTGTGTAAATACGCCATACGTACCTCCATTTAACTTATCTTTATATTCTTTATACCTTTGCTTTCAAAATACGAAAGCCATTCTTGTTTCGCCTCTTCACTAGGCATTTCAAATGTCTCATACTCTAAACCTATTTTTCTATTCTTGTCTGTTCCAAAATCATGATAAGGAAGCAGTTCTGCTCCTGTTAACTCAGGATAATCTTGTAGTAGCAAAATGATAGAATCAAAATGTTCCTTTGTATCATTTACACTAGGAATAATTGGGCAACGTAGCAATACTGTCGCGCCTTCCCTTAATAAATAATTGAGGGAGCTTTTAATGGTTTCTATTTCTACGCCTAGATAAGTGGCAGCATCCTTATGGTTACTGATTTTCCAGTCAAAATAAAATAAATCTGTATAGGGCAAAAGCTTTGGTAACACGTTGAGTTTATCATACCCACTTGTCTCAATGCAAGTATGAATATCATCTTGTTTGCACTTTCTTAATAAGCCAATTGCAAAGTCTGAGTGGTAGAGAATTTCTCCGCCTGACAAGGTCATTCCTCCACCTGAAATTTTATAAAAATCCTTATCTTTTAACACTTCTTTATAGACTTCTTCCACACTTTTATCATGTCCAAGAACCTTTAATGCATTTTGCATACAAGTGTCTACGCAACTTCCACAGAATTTGCACTTTTTGTAATCTACCATGTGATTTCCGTCCTGATCCATAGCATGAACTCCATGCTCACATACACTCACACAAGCGCTGCAGTTCGTGCAGCGCTCCTTGTGAAACGAAAGTTCCTTTTGAAAATTCTGTGATTCTGGGTTATGACACCACTTGCACCTTAAAGGACAGCCTTTGACAAAGACCGTTGTTCTTACCCCCGGCCCGTCATGTACACTTCCTCTTTGTATATCTAATAATAATGTTTTCAAACTATCACCATTAATATGCCGTTCTAGATAACACATCTCTCTTTGTATTTTCATCTAAGTAAATGAATCTTGCAGTAAATCCACCTACACGAACAATTAAATTTTCATGCTTTTCTGGATGAATCATTGCATCTTCTAATTCTGCCTGGTTTACTACGGATAAGTTGATTTGTTGTCCACCACCTGCAAAGAATGTTTTCAAGATAGCCTTTGTCACCTCTGGGTGCTTTGAAAACATACTTTGAGAAAGCTTAATATTTTGATTTCCACAAGCATGAATCGAATTATCCATCTTATTCATAGAGTTGATAAGGGCGGTTACTCCTTCTTTATCTCTTCCTGTGTAAGCAGAGTTTCCATTAGATAGATATTCTGCATCTAATCTTCCATCTGCACTAGCTCCCACATATCTTCCAAGAGCTACATTCATATTATTATTAATAATAACAACTAAGAAAGAATCTAATCTTGTCTTATCTCTTTGATTTCTAATGGAGTGACACACATGCTCGTGCAATTCTACTGCGATTTCATCGGCATACTCATCATCATTTCCAAACTTAGGCGCTTCCATTAACATCTTGCGTTCTTTTTCATAGCCTACAAAGTTAGCATCTAACATCTCCACTAATTTAGTTAGGCTAAATTTCTTCTCTTCAAATACCACTTTCTTAATTGCTGTTACGGAATCATAGGTTGTTACATTTCCGTAAGTTTCTACGGTTCCACCTAGGTGATAAATACCCCCATCTAGAATACCTTTCCCTCTTTCTAAACAACAATCAAATAAACAGCTAATTAAAAGGAAGGAACTTTCTTCATTACAGCCATCGTAGCAAAGTTCTTGAAATTTACCTGACATGTCAGAATAGTATTCAATATGAGCTTTAACTGATTCCAGAAACTCCTCATAAGTAGTTTCATCTGTCATTTTGTACTGTTCTAATCCGATCATTTCTCCTGTTGCTGGATTAATTCCACTATGTAGTGCAACTTCAAGTGCTTTTGCAATATTAAACGCTGTATTAGGAGTTCCAATACTCTTTGTAGATAACATAAACTCTCCACAACCAAAGAAAGAATATTGTTCTGCTGCCTTTTTATTTACATCCATCGATCTCATAGTCGCAGGAACATTTACATCATCATTATATAACATTGGGAAGGTATTTCCTTTTGACAGCATTTCTAAAGCTCTGTTGTATAAAGTTTCATTCATTCCTTCATAAAAACGAAGGCTAATTTGTGGATAGAAATGGTCTACTCTAATTTCACCTACATCCATAACTAAGTGTGCAAACATATCTGCACTTTCTTCATTATCTCTTCCTAATCCACCAATGATGGCACGTGTATCTCTGCCTCTTTCGCATTCAAAAATTTCAAATAAGTTGCAAATTAAAACAACTGCTTCTTCATGTGTAATATTGCCTTGCTCTAAGTCGTTTTTGTAGAAATCTCCTAGATAATTATCAATTCTTCCAAGCTCTACATTTCTTCCGCATAAAGCATATACTGTCATTAATTGAACCGCTTGTTGTAAGGTTTCTGGCTTATGATCAATAATATGTGCTAAACTATCTTTCATCTTAGTAAAACGAACAACATCTGCCACATCACAAGTTTTCAACTCTTCTACGGCATATGCATGGTAAGATACTAGTACATTTCTAACGCCATATAGTACTTTTGCAGCGCCTTCATAAAAGCCTTTTTTGTTTGCATCAGTGCTTGCATTCATCAAAGTTTCTACATGCTCTGCTAAACCTTTGATACCAAAAGAAAACAGTTTCTTGAAATCTAAGTTAGCGCCAGCGAGACGATATAACGGATGGATTACGGTATTATCATCAAAATACTCATCTGTTCCAAATGATGTTCCCCATTCCTTTGGAAATTTATTTCGAATGACAGTATTGGTGTTTTTTGTCTCCCAAAACTCAATCATCTCTTCACATTGTGTAATGTATGCAGTGTCATAGCCTTCTTTTTTCATTTCATTGATTTCATGAAGGCAGCCTCCCTTATCGATACCGTAAGCAATTTTATCCATACCATCACCTTCAATACATGGCGAAAAAACAATACGAGGTGAATCTACTCTACCTGCTATCACATCTTTATGTTTAGGAGCTACAAAGTAAGTTACAAATTGACTTTCTAAACACATAGCCTCTCTTACTGATTTATGTGCTGTTTCATAATTTTTAAAAATTTCTGTAAATTTCAACTCTCGTTCTAATCTCTTACTTCTAATATACATATGATTCCTCTTTCTCATCATCCTATAGATGTTTCTATTTCATGAGTTGATAATACCACAGAGAGCAACAAAAATCTTATACTATAAAAAGAAAACCTATACTATTTTGATATTTTAGAAATATTTTATACGGGATCGATACTGTTTCGGAGTCATCCCATACTTATCCTGGAATACCCGATTAAAATAAGATACATTTTCATACCCACTCTCGTACATTAATTCAATAATTTGTAAATTGCTCTTTTCCAACAATTCAGCTGCATAGGAAATTCTTAATTCATTGACATATGCACTAATGGTTGTATTATAATGCTTTTTAAGTTCTCTACTTAAATGTTCTTTCGTTTTATCACTGAGTGTTACCATTCTAGTTGCCCCTTGCAAGAAATTCTCTACCTTTTTCATTTCTTCATAAGCAGTACGAAGCCACATAGGCACCTCACTCGATTGACCAGGCATAAGGGTAGATGCCAATAAATCCACCACGATTGCCCGCAATAAATATTGATAACTTTCTTTTTGCTCTCTCATAAACTTAGCTTCATTGGATTGATACATAAAATATTGAAATTGCTTTTCCTTTAACCGATAACTGATCACCTCTCTTTGTTCAAATGGATTGGTAGGACAAAAACTTAACAAATGCTCAAAGCATTTCTTCTCAATAGCAATATTTCGAAGTATATTTTGCTTAGTTCCTTGCTTACTTTCAAAATAGTGGGCAAGGTCTGGCTGGACAAATCGAAGTTCTCCTTTTTTGATCAGATGAACCCCTTGTGTGCTATGCTCTAAAAACTCACCTTCTAAGACTACAAAAATTTCATAAAAGTCATGAAAGTGAGCTTCGTTACCACCATCTGCATGTCGAATCAAGTCATCCATATGAAAAAAATCACTTTCTGATTCAATATATGTACAAAATTTTAACTTTTCCATACACACTCCTTTACATTTTGATTATTTTTACTATTTTTTTGTTAAATTTTATTGCTTTTTTTGTAAACATGCATTAAAATTAATAAATAATATATAGAGAGGAAACTGGTACCATGAGCAAAATAACTATGCAAGATATTGCCGATCATCTAGGCATATCTCGTGTCACTGTCTGGAAAGCGTTAAGGGGTCAAAGTGGAGTTTCAGACAGCCTAAAGCAACAAATTGTAGATGCTTCTAAAAGTCTAGGTTATGGGGTTCAAGAAATTCACACACCTCTTACCAACTTAGAAAAACCTAAGACAATTTCACTTGTTGTATCTAGACCAGACTCCTCAAGCTTTTGGACAGATATTATTCATCCTATTGCCCAAGAACTAGCGAGAAATCATATCAATCTGATGTATACGACCATCCCCCCCAATTACGATGACAGCTTTTCTGTCACTTCGATTTTTCACGATGGTACCGTACAAGGAGCGATTATCTTAAATATTTACGAACCCAAGATTCTACGTTATCTAAATTCACTGTCGGTTCCTAAAGTTTTTCTAGATACGATACCTTCTACTACAAAGAACAACCTAAATGGTGACTTACTTTTAATCGAAGGTTTTAATACCGTTTATCAAATTACAAAATCTCTTATTAATAATAATATAAATACCATAGGTTTTATAGGTGATATCTCCTATGCACAAACTAACCTAGATCGCTACAAAGGCTTTAAAAAATGCCTATCTGATTATCAGTTAGGTTTAAACCCTGACTTTTGTCTTTTAAGTCCCATTGATATTTATGGCTATGAAGAAGAAATATATAACTTCTTATTTAAGCTCAGTACTTGGCCCGATGCCTTTGTTTGTGTCAGCGACTTTGTGGCTCATGTGATTCAAAGCTTTCTTGATACCTACCCAGAAATTCCTGGAAAACGTATCACACTCACAGGATTCGACAATACAAAGGACCTTTCTACTATCCATCAGAAAATCACAACAGCAGATGTTGAAACTCACTATATCGGCAAACGCATTGCACAGCAAATTCAATACAGGCTTTCTAATATCTCTTCACCTTATGAGATTATTTATATGAAGCCTTCCATTATCATTAAAAACTGATAACAATTAGGGACTGTTGTTTAACTCAACAGTCCCTTTTATGTGCTCTTATTTGATTGCTACTGTTATAATAGCTCTCTTATCTACGGCTAGTTCTTCTACTGCAGTACCAAGTTTTGTTTCTTCTAAAATATCCATTTCTGTAAACTCTGTTCCTGCCAAAGCATTCACCTTAGCAACATCGTCGCTTAAGTTATAAAAACGAGCCACTACATCACCGTTTTCTTTTGCTATTTTGTATGCAGAAAGCGCCACTTCATTTGGAGTGCTGAATACATAACTCTCTTCCATTGCGATACTTCCCACCTGTACTGGTGCATAAGTAGTTACCCAATCAATTTGATATTGATATGCTGATTTATAAGAACGGAATACATCACTTCCATCACCGTGAGGGAAGATAGCAAATTCCACTTCACAAAGACCCAAGCATTGTGCTTCTGGTGTTAAGAACATTCCCCAGTCGCCTAATTCTCTAGTTCCTCTATGAATGGTAATTGCCATGGTATTTTCTTCTTTTAATACTTCATACTCATTCAAACCTTTATTGGCAATAGTCAAACCAAAGCTTTCATCATGTACGTTTACAAATGCTTGTTGATGTTGAGCATTACAAGGATTTCTCCAAGCTGCTGAAGGCGTAGTATCTCTTTTCGCTACTTCGAAAATAGAATCTGCATAGTGCACATCTGTAGCCAAATTTGTTGGGAATAAAGCTCTCACTCTATGATCTAAAGCTTCGTTATTAAAGCTAACTTTAGCTCTTACTCCATTGAATTTATTCTCAAATGTATAAACAGCTGTAATCACTTGGCTTATCATTTCATGACTTCTCTTCGCCTTACGTTGTCTAAACTCTACAATATCTTGAATTTCTTGGTCTAAAACTTCATCCGCTTTCTTTGGAACTTCCATGGTGTGAGTTACTTCTACTACCGTTCTCATAGAATTTTGTTCTACCATTTTGATTTCTGCTTTTTTGCCTTTTGTAGTAATTGGTGCAACCCCAACTGGAGCAAAGAAAATATACTCATTTCCAATATCACCGGTATCTTCAAACATACCAAGATTTTCCCAAGTTTTATTTGTTTTCTTATCCAACAAATCAAAACTTCCATCTTCGTTAAACTCGGCTTTGAAACACTCAGTTTCCACGATATTGCTTTGTACGATTTCGCTGGTCGCCACAAGGTCTTTTGCTTCTACTAACGCAAAAGCTTTAAAGCTCATTGCCTTCATAGCATCTACTTGCATGGTTACTTTCACACGATTTGCCATATATGGCTGTCTAAATTTATCGGTTGGTAAATCATAACCAAATTCATATGGTAACTCTTCTACGATAGCATCTATCTTAGTTCCAGTTTCATCTATCACCTGATATGTTGGTAACACACGCTCTTTTGTTGTTTTAATTACTTCATGTAGAGGCGCTTCTCTAAAGTACATTCTATTTACATCTACAACCACTTCAACCACGCCCACTCTTTCATCACCAGAAGTATTGGCTACTACAAATGGTACAGCTTCGCTAGCAAATTTTGAAGTATCAAACTTCTCTCTTAAGAAATCTAGAGTTTTTTCGATGATATGATCCACAGTTGCTAGCACTTTTTCAAAACGTGCTACCATTTCACGATGAACTTCATCTACACTACATCCACAAATAGAATCATGAGGATGGTTTTCCATCAACACCTTCCATGCATAATCAAATTTGTGATGTGGATAAGTCATTCCATTTTGCGCTGCCATTGCTGCTAATGGCTCTGCTACTTTTTCTAATAACATCTGGCATCTCGTATTCATTTGCTTGGTATAGATTCTAGAAGAAGCTGTATTCGCAAGTGTATACCAACCTTCTGTTTGTTGGCTACGCAATTCACCTTTTACTACTTGTAATTTTTCTGGTAAATCTTTGCGTAATTCTGAAATATATTGCTCAAAGTTTGCGTGAATAAATTCTACATCTGGATACACTTTCTTAGCTGTTTCGATGGCAATTGATAAATCAGTTTGTGCTGGCTGATGATCACAACCATTCATAAATAATAGGTGATCTGTACTAGCATACTTTCCTGCACTCTCTAATTTCTCTTCCCAATATTTTCTAGCTGCTGTTTCATCCACTGGAACTTCATTTCCGTTGCTATACCAGTTTGCAAATAAAATCCCCAACACCTTTGTTCCATCTGGAGCTTCCCAGTACATTTCTGAGAATGGTGATTCATACTCTGCATTGTCACTCACTTGGTTGTTAAATCCTGTAGGCTTTACTCCACGTCCAAATACCACAGTATCAATTCCTGCTCTATTTAGGATTTGTGGTGCTTGTCCCATATTACCAAAAGAATCTGGGAAGTAGCCCACTTTACAAACATCTCCAAACTCACGAGCGGTTCTATGTCCAATTTGTAAGTTACGGATATTTGCTTCACTACTAGTTAAGAATTCATCTTGTAAGATAAACCAAGGTCCAATGTGAATTCTCTTTTCCTGAATCAACTTAGTTAAACGCTCTTTCATTTCAGGACGCACTTGTAAATAATCAAATAGTAATAAGGTTTGACCATCTAAATGGAAACTCTTATAATTTGGATCTGTTTCTAATGTTTCAATTAATTCATCTAAAAAATCAATCAATAACATGTGGTGCTTTTCATATGGTAAATACCATTCTCTATCCCAATGTGAGTGGGAAATAATATATGCTTTTTTCATTTTTATCCTTTATTCCTTATCGTAATATCTCGGAATCTAGAGACCTTGTTTTTAGGGCTCTAGATTTTCCTTGGTGGACTCTGTCCCCACTTATTTCATCATGAATCTCAGAATCTGTTTCAGAAAGCTCCCTATCTCTTTACTTGATATCCGCAGTAATCTAATAACAATTCGCAGAACATTGCATTTGCCCAAGAGAACCATTCTCTTGTGTAATTGCTAGGATCGTTTACATCAAAACCTTCATGCATCATGTTCTTACCAGCATCAGTAGCTTTCATAACATCTAAGATTTGCTTTTTGTATTCTGGGTCAGAATTTGTCAAACCTTGCATTGCAAGTGAAATATGCCAGATATAGTTATAAGGTGTATGAGGACTTCCAATTCCTTCTGCTGCTGTTCCTTTAAAGAAGTAAGGATTTACTTCACTTAAAATCATGTTTCTTGTATTTTGATATACTTCATCATTTTCTGGTACATATCCTAAATAAGGCATAGCCAATAAGCTAGGTACGTTTGCATCATCCATTAAGTTGAATTGTCCAAAACCATCTACTTCATAAGCATATACTTTACCAAATTTGTAGTGTTCAATTACACCGTATTTTTCGATACCTTCTTTGATTTCTTTTGCTAATGCAATTGCTTCATCTGCCAAAGCATCATCTTTTAGAATTTCTCTTGAAATTTCTTCTAAGTATTGTAATACAACTACAGCAAACATATTAGAAGGAATTAAATATCCGTACATACAAGCGTCATCACTTGGTCTAAATCCTGACCATGTCATACCAATGTTAGACTTTACCAAAGCACCTTTTCCATCACGTGATAGAGTATCTGTATAGAAACAGTTTCTTCTTACAAAACTATACTTAGATTGATTTTCATGATCTTGCTCAATTTTCCATACTTCTAAGATTCTCTTAGCAGCCTTTACGAATTGCTCGTCAAATTGAGAAGTACGGCCTGTGTTCTTCCATAATAAGTAAGACATTTGTAATGGGAAACATAAAGAATCAATCTCGTACTTTCTTTCCCATAACCAGTCACTGTTTTCAGTTTCATCTTTTTCCCAGCAATTTCCGTTTTCTGCTTCGTTAAATGCGTTTGCATAAGCATCAATTAAGATATACATCATTTGACGCTTTACAAGTCCTTCAATCATATCAGCAATTTCTTCGTCTTTGTTTGCTAGTACATAGTATGGACGTAATTGGCATACAGAATCTCTTAGCCACATAGCATCGATATCACCTGTAATTACATAAGTAGATCCATCTTCCATTCTCTTTACCGTGGTATCTAATGTGTTGGTGTAGCATTGTTCAAACATTGCCACTAATTTCTCATCATGACCAATCTTAGCCTTTACTTCTTCCATTAATTCAATCATTGATTGTGGTAGTACTTTTTTCATGGTATCCTCCTAATAAAAAGACGCCTCATTACAAGGCGCCTTAAACTTTTTATAATGAATTTTCTTTGATGTATGCAATTAATTCGTCTACTTGTGTAAATGCAATACCTGTTACTGTATCAGCACAACCATAGTATACTGCAATACGTCCTGTATCTTTGTCATGTAGAGTTGCACATGGGAATGTTACGTTTGGAACATCACCAACACACTCATATAATTCATGTGGTGCTAGAATATAGTTCTTCGAACGGTATAATACTTTCCAAGGCTCATCTAAATCTAAAAGAGCAGCTCCTACTCTATAAACGAAACCATTACAAGTGTTAATAACACCATGGTAAATCATTAACCAACCTTCTTCTGTCTCGATTGGAATTGGTCCTGGTCCAATCTTAGTACATTGCCAAGCAGATGCATCTCCACGTACAGGTGACATAACATGTCTGTGCTTGCCCCAGTATTCCATATCATTACTGAAACTTACAAAGATATCTCCAAATGGTGTATGTCCATTATCACTTGGTCTACTTAATAATGCATATTGTCCATTGATCTTTCTTGGGAATAATA
Source organism: uncultured Lachnospiraceae bacterium (assembly GCA_964369945.1). Taxonomy (GTDB): domain Bacteria; phylum Bacillota; class Clostridia; order Lachnospirales; family Lachnospiraceae; genus RGIG6307. The sequence continues at coordinate 18,028 of CAYJHO010000002.1, read as the reverse complement.
CACCATTTCTGTTACATGGTAAAAATGCATTTTCTAATTGTACGAATGTCTTGAAGTCAAATGTATAAGCAAGTCCGATCGTTGGCCCGTGATATCCGTTACACCAAGAAACATAATATCTATCCTCAATGAAACAAACACGTGGATCATAACGATATTCTCTGTTTAGAATTTCTTGATCTGCACCTTCAAATTGGATTGGTGTATCTTCGATTACCCAATTAATACCATCAGCACTTCTTCCTACAAAGATATCCATACTAATAGATTTACTATCACAACGAAATACTCCTGCATACCCATCTTCAAACGGCACTACAGCACTATTGAATACACTGTTCGATACTGCATTTCCATCTCTTCCTATAATAGGGTTGTTTGAGTATCTCCACATAATATCCTTGCAACCTTCTGGGCGATCTTGCCAAGGCATGCCTGGTAAACTTCCACTCTTAATCATAATTTCCTCCTAGTTTTCATTAACATATTGTTAACTCGATATTAGCATATAATATATAGTAATTCAATATATTTTATTATGCCACAAAAATAACATGATTTTGCACAATTTTTTTTCTTTTTTTTATCTATTTTGTACAAAATTATTTTTTTCACTACTTATAATATTAACTTTTGTTAATAGAATCTATTCTAATCCTTTCCATAATCAAGTTTTTATTTTCAATAGAAAAAGATTTTCTATGATTTTATCACCATCCGTTAAATAACAGCATGTACTTTCAATCTTTTTTGTGTATTTTTATATATTGTATATACAATAACATCATGGTACACTATATCTATAATTATTAATAAAAAAGGAGTAGAATTATGAATCCTAATGTAAACCTAGTTCCCCTCGATAAAATAGAAGGTTTTGACATTCGCCCTGGTTTCTATCATTCTAATGGCGCAACGGTCATCCCTTGTGGAGTGAGCTTTACCATCCACTCCTACCATGCTACCTCTATCAAACTAGCTCTGTTTAAACGTGGTGCGAAAGAGCCTTATGCTATCATACCATTTCCACAACACTATCGAATTGGAAATGTGTATTCTATGATTGTATTTGATTTAATAATAGAAGATTTTGAATATGCCTACCTAGTAGATGGCCCCTATGACCCAGAAAATGGTTTGTTATTTGATAAGAGTAAATTCATTCTAGACCCTTATGCAAAAGCTGTCACAGGCCAAAGTATTTGGAAATGCCCGACCGAAATTTACAAGGCAAGGGTGGTGCGAGATAATTTTGATTGGGCAAGTTCTAACAAACCTTTACTTCCCATGGAAGATCTTATTATTTATGAACTACATGTCCGAGGTTTCACGAGACATTCTAGCTCAAAGACCACAGCCCCTGGCACATTTCGTGCCCTAATGGAAAAAATTCCTTACCTAGTCGAACTAGGGGTAAATGTAGTTGAATTAATGCCTATTTTTGAATTTGATGAAATGTTAGATTACAGAATGGTAGACGGTAGGGAATTGTGTAACTTTTGGGGATATAATACCGTAAACTTCTTTTCACCAAACACGAGCTATACCGCCTCTCTAGAATATAACCGAGAAGGGACTGAACTAAAAGAACTAGTAAAAGCTCTACATGAAAATAATATTGAAATTTATTTGGATGTAGTGTTCAATCATACAGCAGAAGGAAATGAGCATGGTCCTTTCTTTTCCTTTAAAGGTTTGGATAACAATATTTACTATTTGCTTACTCCAGAAGGCTATTATTACAACTTTAGTGGTTGTGGTAATACGCTAAACTGCAACCATCCCATTGTACAACAAATGATTGTTGATTGCCTCAGATATTGGGTTACTACTTATCACATCGATGGATTCCGTTTTGATTTAGCCTCTATTTTAGGGCGAAATGAAGATGGATCCCCTATGGCCAAACCACCTCTTTTGCAAGCTCTCGCCTTTGATCCTATTCTAGGAGATGTAAAGCTTATTGCCGAAGCTTGGGATGCTGGTGGACTTTATCAAGTTGGAAATTTCCCGTCTTGGAATAGATGGATGGAATGGAATGGCCTTTATCGTGATGATATGAGACGCTTTTTAAAGGGTGAAGATGGATTTGCCAAGATAGCTGCACAACGAATTAGTGGATCCTATGATTTGTACGATGTACTACTCCGAAAAGATGCTTCGGTTAATTTCCTTACATGCCATGATGGATTCACACTCCATGATCTTTACACTTATAATACAAAGCACAATGAGGCAAATGGATGGGATAATACAGATGGTGCTAACGATAACCATAGCTGGAATTGTGGTGTAGAGGGAGAGACACCTTATGAGGATATCAATCTCTTACGAAAACGCCTTATCCTAAATGCTTGCACTATCTTAATGTGTAGTCGTGGAATCCCTATGTTCCTAGCAGGGGACGAATTTGAAAATACCCAATATGGAAACAACAATGCTTACTGCCAAGACAATGAAATATCTTGGCTGGATTGGAATGATTTGAAAAAGAATGCAGATACCTTCCATTTTTTCAAAAAAATGATTTCCTTTCGAAAAAAGCACCGTTGCTTAAGAAAGAATCTAAGCAATGGCACCTATGGTTTTCCTGATATCAGCTTTCACAATACCACTCCTTGGGAAGAATGCTTTCGTGATTGCGATCATTACGTTGGCGTATTATTTTCTGGACAAGAAGCAGATACATCACCTGACATTGTATATGTTGCACTAAACACTTTTTGGGAGCCTGTAAGAATCAAATTACCGATCCTTCCATCTTCTTTAAAATGGGTATTATCCATTGATACTTTTACTGCCACCATAGAAGATGGATTGGAAGAAATTACAACCACTAGCATTCAGGCTCGTACGATAAAAGTATTTACTGTGGTACCTAAATCTCATACTTAGATGGTGCCTTGCCTTTGCTCTTTTTGAAAACTTTAGAAAAGTGTAAACTGTCCTCAAAACCAACCGAACGACTAATAGCATGTATCGACAATTCAGAATGCTGGAGTAAAATGCAAGCTTGATCAATACGAAATTGTGTTAAATATTGCTTTGGAGACCCTAAATTACCTTTTTCAAAAGCACGAAACAGATGACTTCTACTTACCCCAACATAGTTTGCAATATCCTCAACTGTAATTGGATAAGAATAATAGGAATGGATATATTCCATTCCTTTTCTTATATATATATCATAAGAAGTTTCTTTCTTGTGTTCCTTTTGGTTTTGCTGTTCTAAGAGTAGTGATAACATTGTGTACAGCCTACCTGTCATTTCAACTGCATTATAGAGTTCGCTTCCTCTGGCTTCAAAAATTCGCATCAGTGGTTGCTTAATGTCTTGATGCCTAATTAAATTTTCCAAATGAAAACCGGCACCTTTTAAAATCATTTCGGCATCCTTTCCCACAAAACCAACCCAAGCATACTCCCAGGGATCTGATTCATCCGCATAATAACTCACTTCCTCAAAGGGATAAATCAAAAAACTATCCCCCGCGGATAGGGTATATATCTGATTCTTTACTTTATAATACCCTTTTCCTGAAATTACATGGTGCAGCAAATAATGATCTCTAATCCCTGGCCCCCATTGATAGGATGGAGAGCACTTTTGATAGCCTGTATTTCTCACCGTTAGTGAGCTAAATTCTTGTTGTGGAACCTTATAAGAATTTTTATATGACTTTGACATACAACTCTCCTTTCATGCAACAAAATTCCATATTCCTCAAACAATTTTACATTGCTTTTCTTAGTATTATTTTATATGATTTAGCTTAGATAATCAACCAATAAAAAAGAGATACGAAAGGATTTAAAACTATGAAAATATTAGTGTTAGGCGGTGCTGGTTATATAGGCTCTCATACCGTATACGAATTAATTGATCGAGATGTAGAAGTAGTTATTATTGATAATTTAGAAACCGGATATTTAGCTGCGGTACACAAAGATGCTAAATTTTATCAAGGAGATTTGCGTGACCCCAAATTTGTTGATTCCGTATTAGACGCAGAGTCAGGGATTGATGCAGTCATTCACTTTGCTGCCAACTCTCTTGTAGGAGAAAGCATGACAGATCCTCTCAAATACTATGATAACAACGTAAACGGAACCAAAGTTTTCTTACAATCCATGATTGCCCACAACATAAAAAATATTGTCTTTTCTTCCACAGCAGCAACTTATGGAGAACCCGACTTAATTCCGATTACAGAAAACTCGAAAACCCAACCTACCAACTGTTATGGAGAAACCAAATTGGCGATGGAACAGATGTTTAAATGGACGCAAAAGGCTCATGATATTCGCTTTGTTTCTCTACGTTATTTCAATGCCTGTGGTGCCCACAAGAGTGGACTGATTGGAGAGGCCCACAATCCAGAAACCCACCTTATTCCTTTGATTTTGCAAGTACCAAATGGTAAGAGAGAGTTTATTAGCATCTATGGTAATGACTATCCCACTAAAGATGGTACTTGTGTGCGCGACTACATCCATGTAAGTGACTTAGCAATGGCACATATTCAAGCCGTGAGTTATTTATTAGCAGGAAATGAAAGTGATATTTTCAATTTAGGAAATGGGGTTGGATTTACCGTAAACGAAGTAATAGAAACAGCTAGAAGTGTGACTTCACACAATATTCCTGCCAAAGTGGAAGCAAGACGTGCAGGAGATCCTGCGACCCTGATTGCATCAAGTGAAAAAGCCAAATCCATATTAGGCTGGACACCTATTCATGATTCTTTAGAAGAAATTATTGCTTCTGCATGGAATTGGCACAAAAATCATCCTAATGGATACCAAGAGTAAAGGAGAAACTTATGAAAAAACAGGAATTATTAGATAAATTTGTAGAGCTATTTGGAAACTTTGACAATACTAAAGTTTATTTTGCACCAGGCCGTGTAAATCTAATCGGTGAACATACAGATTATAACGGAGGCCATGTATTCCCATGTGCTCTTACTCTTGGAACCTACGCAGTAGCAAGAAAGAGACAAGATCGCAAACTACGTTTCTACTCTGTAAACTTCGAAAACCTAGGAATTATGGAATCCTCTCTAGATGAGTTAGTGCCAAACAAAAATGCCAATTGGACTAACTATCCCAAAGGCGTTATGTGGGCTTTCGGAGAACATGGACATGCAATCACTAGTGGATTAGATATCTTAATCTATGGAAATATTCCAAATGGCTCTGGCCTCTCCTCTTCTGCTTCTCTAGAAGTATTAACTGGTTTATTATTAAAGGATATTTTTAATCTTGACTCGGTATCTATGATAGACATTGCACTAATGAGTCAATTTGCTGAAAATAAATTTAACGGTATGAACTGTGGTATTATGGATCAATTTGCCAGTGCTATGGGAAAAGAAAACCATGCCATTTTCTTAGATACCAATACCTTACACTACGAGTACGCTCCTATTGTCTTAGAAGGGGCGCGTATCGTAATCACCAATAGCAAGGTAAAACATAGCCTTGTAGACTCTGCTTATAATGACAGAAGAAGAGAATGCGAAAAGGCTTTAGAAGAGCTTAAAACAATAGTCAATATCGATTCTTTAGGTTGTTTAGACGAGGAAGTTTTCGAAGAACACAAGCATGTGATTACAGATCCAATTCGTCAAAAGCGCGCAAAGCATGCTGTCTATGAAAATCGCCGTGCTATAAAAGCGGTAGAAGCTTTAGCAGCAAATGATATTGAAAATTTTGGTAGACTAATGAATGCTTCTCACATCTCTCTTAGAGACGATTACGAAGTATCTTGTCCTGAAATTGATTTACTTGTAGCAACCGCTTGGAATATCGAGGGGGTTATCGGCTCTAGAATCACAGGGGGTGGATTTGGTGGTTGTACGGTCAGCCTTGTAAAAGAAGAGGCAATTCCAACCTTTATGAAGGAAATCGGTGATAAGTATCAAGAGGAATTTGGACAGACTGCTGAGTTCTATGTAGTAAATGCAGGGGGTGGAGCACATGTTATGTAAGTACATAAAGGACTTACTTGCCTATGCTATGGATTGCAAACTCTTACCAGCATGCGAAGAATCCTATGCCAGAAACTTACTTTTAGATTTATTCCAAGAAACTAACTTTGAAGAGCCTCCAGCTTATGAGAGAATCATTAATTTAGAGTGTATCCTGTCTCATTTGTTAGAGGAAGCAATTTCTCGAAAACTCATAGAAGATACTATTACAGAACGAGATTTATTTGATACCAAGATTATGAACTGTTTGGTTCCTAGACCTAGCCAGGTTCAAGCAAACTTTGCAGTAGCTTACAAGAGGAGCCCAAAAGAGGCAACTGATTATTTCTACAAATTAAGTCAAGACAGTGACTACATTCGCCGCTACCGTATCCAAAAGGATAGAAAATGGAACGTGAACAGTCCCTATGGCAAAATTGATATTACCATAAATTTATCAAAGCCAGAAAAAGATCCCAAGGCAATTGCCGCTGCTAAAAACACAGTAAGCAACAGCTATCCTAGTTGCCTACTTTGCGCAGAAAATGAAGGATATATGGGGCATACGAACCATCCTGCAAGACAGAATCATCGAATCATACCAATCACGATGAACCATGATGATTGGGGTTTTCAATATTCACCTTATGTATACTATAATGAGCATTGTATTGTTTTTTCAAAAAAGCATGTACCTATGAAAATGGAAGAAGCCACCTTTCGAAAATTATTTGATTTTGTAAGTATATTTCCACACTATTTCCTAGGCTCTAACGCAGATTTACCGATTGTAGGCGGTTCCATTCTAAGCCACGACCATTTCCAGGGTGGTAACTACACCTTTGCTATGGAAACAGCTAAGATCGAAACCCACTTCGTAATTCCAGGCTATGAAGAAGTGGAAGCTGGAATTGTACAGTGGCCGTTATCTGTTATCCGACTCCGCTCAAAAGATAAGGAAAGCCTTATCAAATTATCTACGTATATTTTGGATCAATGGAGAAATTACACCGATGAAGATGCCTTTATCTTCTCCCATACAGAAGATGTTTTACACAATACCATCACTCCTATTGTACGCATCAAAGATGATAAATTTGAAATCGACCTAGCGTTAAGAAACAATATCACTACAAGCGAACATCCACTAGGTGTTTATCACCCTCATGCAGATTTGCACCATATCAAGAAAGAAAATATTGGCTTAATTGAAGTTATGGGCTTAGCGGTTCTTCCTGCTAGATTAAAAGAGGAAATGGAGCTCCTAGCACAGGCTCTCCTACAAAAGAAAGATATTTCTAAGGACCCTATTCTTTCTAAGCATTTGGATTGGTCTAATAACTTAAAAGAAAAGTATCAAGATTTTACTGCCGAGAGCATCATGTCAATATTAGAAACAGAGATTGGAAATGTGTTTGTACGAGTGTTAGAAGATGCAGGCGTTTTCAAATGCAACGAACAAGGACGTAAATCATTTATGAAATTTATTCGCAGCCTATAAAAAGAAGTGGAATAAGAGCCCAAGACTCCTATTCCACTTTTTTTCTTCTATTTGTTTGCAGCAAGCATTACCTTAAAGGTTTCTGCATCCACTGGTTTAGCATAGTAGTAACCTTGCATAATATCACAGTGAATTGCTTTCAGCATGGACTCTTGTTCCTTGGTTTCCACCCCTTCTGCCACTGTAGTTATGTGAAGCCTTTTTGCAATATCTAGAAATCCTTGCAACAGAATTTGCTTTCTCTCTATATTCTCTTCCGAAGTTATCAAGCTTCGATCTAATTTCAAAATATCAAATCTATAATTTTGTAGTAACTCTAAAGAGGAATATCCAGCGCCAAAATCATCCATAGCAATCAAAAATCCTTTGCTTTGTAATTTCTGTAAGACTTCCTTGAATCTCTCTTTATTTTCTATGATAGCACTCTCTGTCACTTCAATCTCAATCAAATGCTTTGGAATTCTATATCGCTCTACCACCTCACAAACGCGCTCCACAAAATCTTCCTGGTTAATGCAAATTCTCGAGTAATTAACGGATATTGGTATCATTTCCAAACCTCGCTCCTTGATATCCACCAAGTGCTTACATACTTCCTCAAGCATATAATGATCTAAGCTAACAATATAACCATTCTGCTCAATCAGTGGTATAAATTCATCTGGGTATATCATTTTCCCATCTGCTTCTATCCATCGTACCAATGCTTCTGCTCCGCTAATTTTCAGCGTGTTAGTATCGAATTTTGCTTGAAGAAACACTTGGAACTCACGATGATCAAAGGCTGCTTGTATCTTATTTCCTATCTCCACATTCTTCAACAAGCGCTTTTTCAAACTATCATCATAATCATATACATCGATATTCTTTAATCCTTTGCAGATTCTATGAGCCATGGTTACGTTGTTTATTATTTGATTAATATCCGTTTCACCTTTTGAAATCTCATATCTTCCATACTTAAAAGAGAATTTATGTTGCACTGGTATGCCGCTATTTTCCCGAAACTTGCCTTCATAAAATGCTCTCTTTTCAGCAAACCCTTCAAAAAAAGCACTTTCTGCAAATAGCAAAAACTCATCAGTTCCTACTCGAGCCTGCACATAATGAAAATCGTGAATTCCCTTTCCCACATCTGCAATAGCTCTAATCACTCTATTCCCAACTTCAAAGTCATATAATTCATTAATCGCTTTAAAATTAATCATATCAAATTTGAATATAGTAAACTTAAGATTTCTGTGCTGTTCTAGAATCCCCTTTACCTCTTTCTTAAATTTCATTAAGTTTGGAATTTCTGTTAGTTCGTCGTAATGGGAAATTCTCTCTAATTCTTTTAACGACTTTCTCTGATATAGCACTAAGCTTACGGCTAATGCTAATAAAATGAAAATAACTACAGCAAACGTAAGCACAGATTGATATATAATATTCTCAGCATTTCTACTAATAATATTCATCGGTATTACACTGATCATGCTAAATTCAGTTCCCTCTATCGGACAAACTCTTGCCACTCGCTCTTCCCCTGATAGGGTATATAGATAAGTATCATTTCCTCCACTTGAAATGGATTCTACAAAATCTTGAATACCCTTACCTTCATGAAATTTAGCGCCTTGAATTAATTCAATCAAATTATCTTCATTGCTTATCAGTGAAAATTGATTTAACGAAGAGGCTACAATATCACCGTCTCTATTACTCACTAAGGTATAACCCTCACCATCAAAATCACCAAATAACAAGGAATCTAGGTACTCTCTCTCTATTGTTGCAGCTGTCGCTCCCACTACCTCATCGTTCACTTTTATAGGAACAGCAATAAACACATTCACAGCACCTTCACTATTCTGTGATGTGATAACTGCTTCTCCACTCATCACATCTTGAAAAAATGCTGCATCTGAAAAGTCTGACTTGATGCCGTCAGATTTTATCCCTTCGCCAAGATGGTTGCAAACAATCAAATCCACAAAATGATATTTATCCGATGTCTCGATTAACTGTATATAATTTACCACTGCTTCCGTTTCATTAACCGTACGAATAAAATCTGAAATTGCCTTTAGTGTAGATACTTCTGATTGTAACGTCATTTCGTAATGGCTTTTCTGTTGTGCATTACTATCTTGTAAGGTAACGATGGTTGCCTCTTGAAACTCCTGATAAATACCTTGGTAATATTGATTCATAGAAATTGCTAACAGAATACATGTCAACACAGAAACTATTAAAATAACTATATTATTCTTATTTTTCATAAGCATCACTTCCTACTATCCTTAATACTTTAATTATAGTCCTTGTAAATGCAAAAGTCAATCTTGTTACGTAACCTGAAATGTAACATTTCTCTAAAACCTAATATTAAAAAAAGCCCTAGAATTTCTTCTAGAGCTTTCTCCCGCTTGAGTACCGCATATGCACCTTGTCATATACTTTATATTAACCTTATTAATTATTCAGTAATTGTAGCAACACGTCCTGAACCAACTGTACGTCCACCTTCACGGATAGCAAAAGTTAAACCTTGCTCCATAGCGATTGGGTGAATTAATTCAATTGTCATTTCTACGTTGTCACCAGGCATACACATTTCAACACCAGCTGGTAGATCACAGATACCTGTGATATCAGTTGTTCTGAAATAGAATTGTGGTCTGTAGTTGTTGAAGAAAGGAGTATGACGTCCACCTTCATCTTTTGTTAATACGTAAACTTGAGCTGTAAATTTAGAGTGACACTTTACAGAACCTGGCTTAGCAATAACTTGTCCTCTTTGGATATCTGTTCTTTGAACACCACGAAGTAATGCACCGATGTTATCACCAGCTTGTCCTTCGTCCATTAACTTACGGAACATTTCGATACCTGTACAAACAGATTTGATTGGCTCTTCTTTGATACCAACGATAGAAACTTCTTCGTTGATCTTTAAGATACCACGCTCAATTCTACCTGTAGCAACTCTACCACGACCTGTAATTGTGAATACGTCTTCGATAGGCATTAAGAAAGGCTTCTCTGTATCACGGATTGGGTCTGGAACATACTCATCAACTGTTGCCATTAACTCAAGAATTTTATCGCCCCACTCGCAAGTTGGATCTTCTAAAGCTTTTAAAGCAGAACCTTTGATGATTGGGCAATCTGTGAATTCATATTCTTCTAATTGCTCTGTGATTTCCATTTCAACTAATTCTAATAACTCTTCATCATCTACCATGTCACATTTGTTCATGAATACAACGATGTAAGGTACACCTACCTGACGAGATAAAAGAATATGCTCTTTAGTTTGAGCCATAACACCATCAGTAGCAGCAACTACTAAGATAGCACCGTCCATTTGAGCAGCTCCTGTGATCATGTTCTTAACGTAGTCAGCATGTCCTGGGCAGTCAACGTGTGCGTAGTGTCTGTTTTCTGTTTCATACTCAACGTGAGCTGTAGAGATTGTGATTCCACGCTCTCTTTCTTCTGGAGCTTTATCGATGTTTTCGAAAGCTACAGCTTCACCAGTACCTAGTCTTTCATGTAATGTTTTTGTGATAGCTGCTGTTAAAGTTGTTTTACCATGATCTACGTGACCAATAGTACCAATGTTACAGTGTGGCTTATTTCTCTCAAATTTAGCTTTTGCCATTGTGGTAATCCTCCATTCAAATTACAAAATTATTATTTTCTTTAGCCTATATTATATATAATACAGGCTATAATTTCAAGTATTTATTTAGCAAGTTTCGTAATTATTTACTTCGCTTTTGCTGCTAAAACTTTTTCTGCCACGCTCTTAGGAACTGGCTCATACTTATCAAAGAACATTGAGTAGTTTCCACGACCTTGTGTTCTAGAACGTAGGTCAGTAGAGTAACCGAACATTTCAGCTAATGGTACAAAACCTTTTACCATTTTACCGCCGCCGATGTCTTCCATACCTTCAATACGTCCACGACGAGAGTTAATGTCTCCAATAACATCTCCCATGTACTCTTCTGGCATAGTAACTTCTACTCTCATGATAGGCTCTAGTAATGTTCCTCCAACTTTTCTCATAGCTTCTTTAAATACCATAGAACCGGCAATTTTGAACGCCATTTCAGATGAATCGACATCATGGTAAGAACCATCATATACATTTGCAGAAACACCGATAACTGGGAATCCTCCGAGGATACCTGTTTTAGTTGCTTCTTCGATACCTTTTCCAACTGCTGGGATATATTCTCTAGGAATAGATCCACCAACAACAGATGATTCAAATTTGAATACTTCTTCACCGTTAGGATCCATAGGCTCAAATTTAACTTTACAGTGACCGTATTGACCACTACCACCTGATTGCTTCGCATGTTTGTACTCATGATCGATAGCACCAGCAAGTGTTTCTTTGTAAGCTACCTGAGGAGCACCAACGTTAGCTTCTACTTTGTATTCACGAAGTAGACGATCTACGATGATTTCTAAGTGTAACTCACCCATTCCTGCTATAATAGTTTGACCTGTTTCGGTGTTTGTACTAGCGCGGAATGTAGGATCTTCTTCAGATAATTTCGCTAAAGCCTCACCCATTTTTCCTTGTCCTGCTTTTGTCTTAGGCTCAATTGCTAATTCAATAACTGGCTCAGGGAATTCCATAGATTCTAAGATTACTGGATGTTGATCATCACAAATAGTATCACCAGTTGCTGTAAATTTAAGACCTACACCAGCTGCGATATCTCCTGCATAAACTTTATCAATTTCTTGACGCTTGTTAGCATGCATTTGTAGAATACGTCCAATACGCTCTTTTTTGTCTTTTGTTGCATTCAATACATAAGAACCTGAGTTAACACTTCCTGAATATACACGGAAGAACGCAAGTTTTCCTACGAATGGGTCAGCCATAATTTTGAACGCTAACGCTGCAAAAGGTTCTTCGTCAGAAGAATGCTTCTCAACTTCATTTCCATCCAAATCTACCCCTTTGATCGCTGGGATATCTGTTGGTGCTGGCATAAATGTTAAGATTGAATCTAATAACTTTTGAACACCTTTGTTTCTGTAAGCAGAACCACAACATACAGGAATTGCTTTACATTCACAAGTTCCTTTACGTAGAGCAGCTTTTAATTGCTCATCTGTTGGCTCTTCACCATCTAAGAATTGCATCATTAATTCATCGTCTAATTCGCAGATTTGATCTACTAACTCTGAACGATATAAATCAGCATCATCTACCATGTCAGCTGGGATATCTGTTACTGTGATATCATCACCTTTATCGTCATTGTAGATATATGCTTTCATTTCGAATAAATCGATGATTCCTTGGAATTCATCTTCTTTACCAATTGGTAATTGTGTTACTACAGCGTTTTTACCAAGTCTTGTTTTGATTTGGTCTACAGCACCGTAGAAGTTTGCACCAAGGATGTCCATTTTGTTAATAAATGCCATACGTGGTACGTTGTATGTGTCAGCCTGTCTCCATACGTTTTCTGATTGAGGCTCAACACCACCTTTTGCACAGAATACACCTACAGCACCATCAAGTACACGTAGAGAACGCTCAACTTCAACAGTGAAGTCAACGTGTCCCGGAGTATCGATAATGTTGATACGGTGTTCTTCAGCACCAGGTTTTGTTTCGCAGTTCTCTTGCATAGTCCATGCGCAAGTTGTCGCTGCGGATGTGATTGTGATACCTCTTTCCTGCTCTTGTTCCATCCAGTCCATAGTAGCAGTTCCTTCGTGAGTATCACCTATTTTATAGTTTACACCGGTATAATATAAGATACGCTCTGTTAATGTAGTTTTACCTGCATCGATGTGAGCCATAATACCGATGTTACGAGTTCTCTCAAGTGGATATTCTCTTCCAGCCAAGGTTTTTTCCTCCTATTGTCTCTATGAGACTGATTAGAAACGGTAGTGAGCAAACGCTTTGTTCGCTTCTGCCATTTTGTGCATGTCTTCTTTTCTCTTTACAGCTGATCCTGAATTGTTAGCTGCATCTAAAAGTTCATTTGCTAATCTATCTTCCATAGTCTTTTCGCCTCTCTTACGAGAAAACATTGTTAACCAACGAAGTCCTAACGCTTGGCGTCTTTCTGCACGTACTTCGATAGGCACTTGGTAAGTTGCTCCACCGATACGTCTTGCTTTAACTTCTAATACTGGCATAACATTGTTCATAGCTTCTTCAAAAACTTCAATTGCCGGCTTGCCGGTCTTTGCTTCTACTTTAGCAAATGCTCCATATACAATCTTTTGAGCTACACCTTTTTTACCATCTAACATAATGTTGTTGATAAGTTTAGTAACTACTTTGTTGTTGTATAAAGGATCTGCTAATACATCTCTTTTCTGAATATGTCCTTTACGTGGCACGGTTCTTCCCTCCTTATTAATATTAATAAATCATCGGTACTCACATAGTGTCCTCTAATTTCATGTGTTCGCGCGGTTATCTAACAAAAATCAGAATCCCAACACTAATTAGCTCTGTTATGTGGTACTGGAACTTACGTTCCTTTTTCCTAAATAAAACTAACTTGCTAAATTATTTTTTAGCTTCTTTTGGTCTCTTAGCACCGTATTTAGAACGAGCTTGTCTTCTGTTAGCAACTCCCGCTGTATCAAGTGTACCTCTAACGATATGGTATCTTGTACCTGGTAAGTCTTTAACTCTACCACCTCTGATAAGAACAACACTATGTTCTTGTAAGTTGTGGCCTTCTCCTGGAATGTAACCTGTTACTTCAATTCCGTTAGAAAGACGTACTCTTGCGATTTTTCTAAGAGCCGAGTTAGGTTTTTTAGGAGTAGCAGTTTTAACTGCAGTACATACACCTCTTTTGTGAGGAGCGCTAGCATCTGTAGCTCTCTTGTGTAAAGAGTTGTAACCCTTTTGTAAAGCAGGTGCTGTAGATTTCTTTTCAGAAGTCTGACGTCCTTTTCTTACTAACTGGTTAAATGTTGGCATTCTGATTCACCTCTTTTCTTTTTTTTGATATGTTATATGAGAGAATAATTCTATTAACCCACATACATCCTTTAGTATACTTTTTGAATCACTACTTGTCAATATCAAATAATACAAAAAGATTGCGATATCTCGCAATCTCTTTGTATTATTCTTACAAGTATTCTATTCTAAACTAATATCAAGGTCCAACTCAAGTTTTTCTTCGAATAATTTTTCGAATTCATCTTCTTCCGTTTCCTCTATGATTTCGTCTATCTCTAGCTCTACTAGTTCTTCACTTTCCTCAATGATTAATTCTTCATCAAAATCATATTTCATATCTTGATCAGTATCTAATTGAGTCGTACGATAACGCTTCATACCAGTTCCTGCAGGAATTAATTTACCAATGATAACATTCTCTTTTACCCCAAATAGTGGGTCAACTTTCCCTTTGATCGCCGCCTCTGTTAATACCTTAGTTGTCTCTTGGAAAGAAGCTGCTGATAAGAAAGAATTCGTTGCAAGAGAAGCTTTTGTGATACCAAGCATAATCTGTAAACCAGTCGCTGGTTCTTTTCCTTCTGCTGTCAATCTCTCATTTGCATCATCGTAATCTAAAATATCTACTAATGTTCCTGGTAAGAAATCAGAATCTCCGTTATTTTCAATACGGATTTTCTTAAGCATCTGACGTACAATTACCTCGATATGCTTATCCGCAATGTCTACCCCTTGTAAACGATAAACACGCTGAACTTCGCGTAGCATATAATCTTGTACTGCCTTCACTCCCTTGATTTTCAACAAGTCGTGAGGATTTACACTACCTTCTGTTAACTCATCTCCTGCTTCTAGGATTGCTCCTTCTGCAATTTTAATTCTTGATCCATAAGGGATTAGATAAGCTTTTCTTTCACCAGTTACTTCGTTATAGATTTCAACTTCGCGTTTCTTCTTCGTATCTTTAATAGTAGCAATACCACCAAATTCTGCAATAATTGCAAGTCCCTTTGGTTTTCTTGCCTCAAATAATTCTTCAACACGAGGAAGACCTTGTGTGATATCATCACCGGCAACCCCACCTGTATGGAAAGTACGCATGGTAAGCTGTGTTCCTGGTTCCCCAATCGATTGAGCCGCAATAATACCTACTGCTTCTCCTACCTGTACTGGCTCTCCTGTTGCCATGTTAGAACCGTAGCATTTCGCACAGATTCCCACATGTGAACGACAACTTAAGATGGTACGAATCTTAATTTCTTCTAATGGTTGGCCTTTTGCATTCACACCTTTATCGATTACTATTCCTGCTCTTCTAGGTGTAATCATATGGTTTGCTTTTACGATCACATTACCTTGTGCATCTACGATATCATCGCAAGCATATCTTCCTGTAATACGATCTTTCAAGCTTTCGATTGTTTCTTTTCCATCCATAAATGCAGTTACTACCATTCCTGGCATTTTATCACCTTCATGGGCACAATCTAATTCACGAATAATCAAGTCTTGAGAAACGTCAACCATACGTCTAGTCAAATATCCTGAATCGGCTGTACGAAGAGCTGTATCTGATAGACCTTTACGCGCACCATGTGCCGACATAAAGTACTCAAGTACATCAAGACCTTCACGGAAGTTTGATTTAATTGGTAATTCGATGGTTCTACCAGAAGTATCCGCCATCAGACCACGCATACCAGCAAGCTGCTTGATCTGCTGGTTAGATCCACGGGCACCGGAATCTGCCATCATATAAATATTATTATATTTATCTAGTCCAGAAAGTAGGGTTTCTGTCAGAGCTTTATCTGTCTCATTCCATGTCTCTACTACTGCACGATATCTTTCTTCTTCCGTGATTAGACCACGTCTAAAGTTTTTGGAAATTTTATCTACGGTTGCTTGTGCTTCCTCTAACATCTCACCTTTTTGTGAAGGTACTGTCATGTCCGAAATCGAAACGGTCATGGATGCTCTTGTAGAATACTTATAACCTGTAGATTTAATATCATCTAACACTTCTGCTGTAATGCTAGCTCCATGTGTATTAATTACTTTTTCAAGAATTTGCTTTAAGCCTTTCTTACCTACATGGAAGTCTACTTCTAATACTAATTCATTTCCTTCCACAGCTCTATCCACAAAACCTAAATCTTGAGGTAAAATTTCATTGAAAATAAATCTTCCTAAAGTTGATTCCACAGTTCCAACTAATTCCGTACCATCTGCCATTTGTCTGCTTGTACGAACTTTGATGCGTGAATGTAGCGTTACTGCTTTATTTTCATAAGCTAAGATTGCTTCATTCAAACTCTTAAATACTTTACCTTCACCTAAAGCACCAGGTCTTTCCTGTGTTAAATAGTAAATACCAAGTACCATATCCTGAGACGGTACCGCTACAGGACCACCATCTGATGGCTTTAAAAGGTTGTTTGGTGAAAGAAGTAAGAATCTACATTCTGCTTGTGCTTCTACAGAAAGTGGTAAGTGAACCGCCATCTGATCCCCATCGAAGTCAGCGTTGAAGGCTGTACAAACGAGTGGGTGAAGCTTAATCGCTTTACCTTCTACTAGAATTGGTTCAAAGGCTTGAATACCAAGTCTATGAAGCGTAGGTGCACGATTCAACATAACAGGATGCTCACGAATTACTTCTTCTAATACATCCCATACTTGTGTATCTAATTTTTCTACTAATTTCTTAGCATTTTTGATGTTTAAACTGATTCCTCGTGCTACTAATTCTTTCATAACGAAAGGCTTGAATAACTCGATTGCCATTTCTTTTGGAAGTCCACATTGATAAATCTTAAGTTCTGGTCCTACTACGATAACGCTACGTCCCGAATAGTCAACACGCTTACCAAGTAAGTTTTGACGGAAACGTCCTGATTTCCCTTTCAACATATCAGAAAGAGATTTCAATGCTCTGTTACCAGGTCCTGTTACCGCTCTTCCACGTCTACCATTGTCGATCAAAGCATCTACAGCTTCTTGTAACATTCTTTTCTCATTACGTACAATAATATCTGGTGCTCCTAGTTCTAATAATCTAGCTAGACGGTTATTTCTATTAATAATTCTACGATATAAATCATTCAAATCTGAAGTCGCAAATCTACCTCCGTCTAACTGAACCATAGGACGTAAGTCCGGAGGAATAACAGGAACGATATCCATAATCATCCATTCCGCTTTATTGTTAGACTCTCTAAATGCTTCTACTACCTCTAATCTCTTAGTGATACGAGCTCTTTTCTGTCCTGTTGCATCCTTCAAGTCAATTTTCAACTGCTCTGCTTCTTCTTGCATATTGATATTGCTAAGAATTTCTTTGATCGCTTCTGCACCCATTCCAACACGGAAGTTGTTACCAAAAGCATCTCTAGCATCTTGATACTCTTGCTCTGTTAACACTTGCTTATACTCTAAATTACTGTTGCCTTTATCTAATACGATATAAGATGCAAAGTATAGAATTTTCTCTAAGTGCTTTGGCGAAAGATCAAGTACCAATCCCATACGGGAAGGAATTGCTTTAAAATACCAAATGTGAGACACAGGGGCAGCTAACTTAATATGCCCCATGCG
>CAYJHO010000001.1:51218-83316 GCA_964369945.1 uncultured Lachnospiraceae bacterium | reverse complement strand
ACTTTGCAATGCAAATTTCACTTTGCAATGCAAATTTCACTTTGCAATGCAAATTTCACTTTGCAATGCAAATTTCACTTTGCATGCAAGTTTGCATTGGGAAGCAGATTCCGAGAGTATATTATAAAGAAAGGGAGGACAGGATATGAAATATATCGTAATCAACGATAAAAGTATGGTGGTTTTATTGCCAGAACAAATTGATCACCACCACATACATAGTCTATGTCAAGCAATAGACAAAATCATGTTAGAAAGAGAACCGGATGAGTTAATATTTGATTTTTCAGAAACGAAATTTATGGATAGTTCAGGGATAGGTTTGTTAATGGGGAGATATAGGAAGATGGAATATATGGAGGGGAAAGTATTTCTCCATAATACGAATGCACGCCTAGAAAAAATATTGCAGATGTCTGGAATTACAAAAATTATAGGAAAATATGAGGAGTAAGCAAATGATTAGTCAAGCACTTGAAGTGAAAAATAGAATGAAGTTATCCATATTGGCAAAGGGAGAAAATGAAAGCTTTGCAAGAATGGCAGTGGTTTCCTTTATTACTTATTTAAATCCAACACTAGAAGAGGTAGAAGATATTCGCTTGGTGGTTTCTGAAGCGGTTACCAATGCCATAGTACATGCCTATCAAGAAAAAGAAGAAGAGGAAATTGATATTTTATGTGAACTAGTGGAAGAACAAGAAGAACTATGGCTCAATATCGTAGTTGAGGATAAAGGGGTTGGAATTGAGAATATAGAACAGGCAAAAGAACCATTGTTTACAACAAAACCAGAAACAGATCGGGCAGGGATGGGCTTTTCCTTTATGGAAGCTTTTACAGATGAATTAGAGATACAATCGGTAAAGGGGCAAGGGACCATAGTGAAGATGCGCAAAAAAATGAGGGTTAAGAGGTTGGATACCTGATGATGCAAAGAGAAAAGATGATCGAAGAAAATTTAGGTTTGGTACATTTTGTACTAAAGAAATTTCAGGGCAAGGGTCATGATTTAGAGGAATTGTTTCAGGTTGGATGCATTGGACTTTGTAAGGCAGTGGATGGTTTTAAGGAAAGTTATGGTCTTAAATTTTCTACTTATGCAGTACCCGTTATTCTAGGGGAAATAAAACGTTTTATTCGAGATAATACCCAGGTGCACATCAGTAGAAGTATTAAAGAAACTGCAGTGCAAGTTGGGAGGGAGAGAGAGCGTTTGTCTCAATTGTATCAAAGGGAACCAAGCATAGATGAAATTGCCAAGGGAATTGGAAAAACAAAAGAAGATGTGATGATAGCTATAGATTCCATAAAGCCAGCAGATAGCCTTGACGTTTGTGTAGGGAATGAGGAAGGCACAAATTTGAAAATTGATCAGTTAGTATCAGGACGAAGAGAGAGTGAAAGAGCGATAGATCAAGTTCTTTGTAGAGAGATTTTCAATCTATTAGAGGGGAAGGAAAAACATATTCTCTATATGCGATATTTTATGGATTTAAAACAACATGATATAGCAAAAGAATTGTGTATGACACAAGTTCAGGTGAGTCGTATGGAAAAGCGTGTATTAGCAAGGCTTAGAAAGGAATATTTTCAAGATGATTAAAAGAAAACCACTACGCTCTATTTGAGCGCAGTGGCCATCTATATTGCTTTTGTTATTTCATGGATTCTTCTTGTGCTTTAATCATACGGCGAACCATTTCTCCACCAATTGATCCAGCTTGCTTACTTGTTAAATCTCCATTGTAACCTTCTTTTAAGTTGATACCTAATTCTCCAGCTACCTCTGTTTTAAAGCGATCCATTGCTGCTTTTGCTTCTGGTACTTCCATTCTGTTTGAACCTTTAGAACTTGTCATAGTTTTTTTCCTCCGTGTTATTTGTTTTTATATCAAAGATAAGGTCTGTACAAATCCTTATCTTTGAGGTAACCAAAATTTGTTTTTTTCTCAAAAGTTAAGTTTTGTTTTCGCTTATCTTGTACATAGTATATGAGAATCAAAAATTTATATACTGGTAATTGTTAGTATATATTTTGGATATAAAAAATAAAAAAATGCGAAAAAAGCTAGTATTTATCGTAGCAATATGTTATTATCTAACGATAAGTGTGCAAATTAGGCACAAAAGTATTTAGGAGGATTATCCATGAGTTTAAAAGTAGAAGCATTAGAAAAAAATATGATTAAATTAACAATCGAAGTAGGAGCTGACAAGCTAGAAGTAGCTATGGAAGAAGCTTACAAAAAAAATAGAGGAAAAATGAATATTCCTGGATTTAGAAAAGGCAAAGCTCCACGTAAAATGATCGAAAGCATGTATGGAGTAGGTGTATTTTTAGAAGAAGCAGCAAATGCATTAATTCCAACAGAATATAGTGCGGCACTTGCTGAGTACACAGGAACAGAAATCGTATCAGCTCCAGCAATCGATGTAGTTCAATGTGAACCAGGACAAACTTTTATCTTTACAGCAGATGTAGCAGTTAAGCCAGAAGTTACTTTAGGTAAATACAAAGGCGTAGAAATTGATAAAGTTGATGTAAGTGTAACAGAAGAAGAAATCGAAGCAGATATGAAAAAAGAAATCGAAAGCAGTGCAAGAGAAGTATCTGTGGAAGATAGAGCAGTACAAGATGGCGATATCACAACAATCGATTTTGAAGGTTTTGTAGATGGCGTTGCATTTGAAGGCGGAAAAGGTGAAAACTATCCACTTACTATTGGTTCAAAATCTTTTATTCCAGGATTTGAAGATCAATTAGTTGGCGCTAAGATTGGGGAAGCTGTAGATGTAAATGTTACATTCCCAGAAGATTACCAAGCAGCTGATTTAGCAGGTAAAGCAGCAGTATTCAAGTGTATGGTACACAGCATCAAAACAAAAGAATATCCAGAGTTAAATGACGAATTTGCAGCAGAAGTTTCAGAGTTTGAAACATTAGCAGAATACAAAGAGTCAATCAAGAATAAAATTGCTAGTAGAAAAGAAGCAGAAGCAGCGAATGCAAAAGAAGCAGCTGTTATCAGCTCTATCGTAGCAGACGCTACTATGGAAATTCCAGAAGCTATGGTTGCTACACAACAAAGACAAATGATGGATGAATTTGCTCAAAGAATGCAATCTCAAGGTTTATCTATGGAGCAATATTTCCAATTCACAGGTATGGACGCACGTACTATGTTTGAACAAGTGAAGCCACAAGCAGAGCAAAGAATTAAATCTCGTTTAGTATTAGAAGCTGTTGTAGCTGCAGAAAAAATTGAAACTACAGATGCAGAAGTAACAGAAGAAATTGCAAAAATGGCAGAACAATACAAAATGGAAGTTTCAAACATTGAAGATATGATGGGTGAAGCTGGAAAGAATAGCATGAAAGAAGATATGGCTATTTCTAAAGCAGCGAAATTTGTTGTTGAAAATGCAGTAGAGAAGTAATAAAATAAAGATAGATTCAGATAGAAAGGATGATGAAACAGATGAGTTTAGTACCTTATGTCATAGAACAAACAAGTAGGGGCGAGAGATCCTACGATATTTACTCGAGACTATTAAAAGATAGAATCATCTTCCTAGGAGAAGAAGTGAATGAAGTAACAGCATCCCTTATCGTGGCACAGTTGTTATTTCTAGAAGCAGAAGATCCAGATAAAGATATTCATTTATACATTAACAGCCCAGGTGGTTCTGTTACTGCAGGAATGGCTATCTATGATACCATGCAATATATTAAGTGTGATGTATCTACCATTTGTATCGGTATGGCAGCAAGTATGGGAGCTTTCCTATTAGCTGGCGGTGCAAAAGGAAAGAGAATGGCATTGCCAAATGCAGAAGTTATGATTCATCAACCATTAGGTGGAGCACAAGGGCAAGCGACAGAAATCGAAATAGCTGCAAAGCATATTTTGAAAACAAAAGAAAAGTTAAATAAAATTCTTGCAGAAAATACAGGCAAGACAATAGAAGAAATAGCAGCAGCAACAGAAAGAGATAACTGGAAAACAGCAGAAGAAGCTGTAGAATACGGTTTGATTGACAGTGTTGTAACAAGCAGAGTAAGTGAGTAATAATGATTAGGGGCAGTTTTGCCCCTATTTCTTAATATGAGTATGTAATGCAGTATGGAGGTAACATGGCTGGAAAAGGTTCAAATAAAGTAAAATGTTCTTTTTGTGGAAAGGCGCAAGATAACGTTAGAAAATTAATTGCAGGCCCTGAAGGAATTTATATCTGTGATGAATGTATAGGTTTATGTTCTGAGATTATCGAAGAAGAATATTATGATGAAGAATTTACTCCTACAGAAATGGAAATTAATTTACTGAAACCAAAGCAAGTTAAGGAATTTTTGGATGAGTATGTCATTGGACAAGAGGAAGCTAAGAAAGTTCTAGCAGTAGCAGTATATAATCACTACAAGAGAGTATTAGCTGGTAAGGTAGTGGATGAAGTTGAATTACAAAAAAGTAATATTCTATTAATTGGACCTACTGGTAGTGGGAAAACATATCTTGCACAAACCTTAGCAAAGATTATTAATGTACCATTTGCCATTGCAGATGCGACTACATTAACAGAAGCAGGTTATGTGGGAGAAGATGTAGAGAATATATTATTAAAGTTAATTCAAGCTGCAGATTATGACGTAGAAAGAGCGCAATATGGAATTGTCTATATTGATGAGATAGATAAAATAACCAAAAAGAGTGAAAATGTTTCCATCACAAGAGATGTTTCTGGAGAGGGAGTTCAACAAGCTCTTCTTAAAATTGTAGAAGGAACGGTTGCAAATGTACCGCCTCAAGGTGGTAGAAAGCATCCACATCAAGAATTGATTTCTATTGATACTTCTAATATCTTATTTATTTGTGGAGGTGCTTTTTCAGGTCTAGAGCAAATTATTGAAGCTAGATTAGATAAGAAAAGCATAGGATTTAACGGGCAGATTGTGTCTAAAAATACAAAGGATATCGGAGCTTTGTTCCATGAAGTTACCACACAAGATTTGATTAAATTTGGTTTGATTCCAGAATTTGTAGGTCGTGTGCCGATTAATGTGTCCTTAGAAGGTTTAGATTCAGATGCTTTGGTGAAGATTTTATCTGAACCAAAGAACGCGCTAGTGAAACAATATAAGAAATTATTCCAATATGATGATGTAGATTTGGAATTTGAACAAGATGCTGTTCATGCCATTGCTAGTGAAGCTTTTGACAAGAAAACAGGTGCAAGAGGATTGCGTTCGATTATGGAAAAAGTTATGATGGATGTTATGTATCAAATTCCAAGTGATGAAAATATTGAGAAATGTATCATCACGAAGGAAGCAGTAGAAGGAACGAATGAACCGATCGTAGTGTATCGTGGAGCATAAGAGCCTAAAAAAACGCCACGTTAGTGGCGTTTTTTTGACATTTTGAAGGAAGGATAAGCTAGAAATGAAACACAATAGTATGATACAAAAGCCAATGGTAGCATTGAGAGGATTAACCGTTTTGCCAGAAATGAATATACATTTTGATATTAGTAGAAATCAATCTGTTTTAGCAGTAGAACAAGCGATGGCAAATGATCAAATATTATTCTTATCAACACAAAAAAGTGCCTCGGTAGAATCTCCAAACCTCGAAGATTTAGAGGAAATGGGAACCATTGTGAAAATCAAACAAATAACGAAGATGCCTAATAAATCCTTGCGAGCTTTAGTAGAAGGATTACATAGAGGTAGGCTTCTAAGTTTAGAAAAAGGTAGTTATTTAAATGCTACGGTAGAAGTCTTAGTGAGTGAAGAAACAGAAGATATCGAAGAGCGTGAAAAAGAGGCTATGTTGCGTCAAATGCAGGCTCTATTGATTGAGTATATAAAGACCTTTCCTAAAACGGATAAATATATTGTAGAGCATGTGGATAAAATAAAGAAGCTAGGCTCTATGGTAGATATCATTACGATGTCTCTGCCTTTGCCAAGTGCCAAGAAACAAGCTGTGTTAAATAGCATTGATGTGTTAGTGCGCTTTGAAACATTAGCAGTAGTCTTGGAAAATGAAATTCATATAGGAAAGATTAGAGCGAGGCTGCAAGAAAAAGTGCGATCTAAGGTGGATCGACATCAAAAGGAATACGTATTACGAGAGCAGCTAAAGCTAATTCGTGAGGAATTAGGGGAAAGTGATAGCGGAAGCGAAGCGGATATTTATGTAGCAAAGCTAGAAGAACTTCAAGCAAGTGATGAAGTGAAAAGTAAAATAAAAAAAGAAATCAATCGATTTCGTTCTATTCCAAATACCAATCCAGAATCAGGAGTGCAGAGAAACTATATTGAGACTCTCTTAGAAATCCCTTGGGAAATCAAAACAAAGGATAATTTAGATTTGAAGAGAGCTGCAAAAGTATTGGATGAGAAGCATTATGGAATGGAACAAGTAAAGGATAGAATTCTAGAGTTTTTGGCAGTGTTGAGCTTTAAAACAGATGGAAAAAGCCCTATTATTTGTTTGGTTGGACCTCCTGGAACAGGGAAAAGTTCGATTGCAAAATCCATAGCTCATTCTTTATCAAAAGAGTATATACGAGTGAGTTTAGGTGGCTTACATGATGAGGCAGAAATTCGAGGACATAGAAAAACTTATATTGGAGCTATGCCAGGAAGAATTGCAACAGGCTTAAAACAAGCAGGTAGCAAAAATCCAGTGATGCTTTTGGATGAAATTGATAAAGTGGGAGTAGACTATAGGGGAGATGCTTTTGCCGCTTTATTAGAAGTGTTAGACCCAGAACAAAATAAGCAATTTAGAGATAATTATGTGGAAGTGCCTATCGATTTGAGCGAAGTGCTTTTTGTGGCAACAGCAAATGATCTCTCTACGATTCCAAGGCCGTTATTAGACCGTATGGATATCATTCAAGTAAGTAGTTATACTGCCAATGAAAAGTTTCATATTGCAAAGAAACATTTAGTGCAAAAGCAGGCATTACAGCATGGAATGAGTAAAAAGGATGTTAGTATTGCAGATGCAGCACTGCGCAAAATGATTAGTGATTATACCAAAGAATCCGGAGTCAGAGGCTTAGAACGAGTGATAGGAGAATTGTATCGAAAGACAGCAAGAAAACTATTGATGGAAGAGTTAGAAAGGCCACTAAAGATTAAGGCCAATCAGCTCACAGAGTTTCTAGGAAAAGAAAAGTATCATGCGGATAAGGTGAATACAAAACCACAGGTGGGAATTGTCAGAGGACTGGCTTGGACTAGCGTAGGTGGTGATACTCTTGA
This sequence comes from uncultured Lachnospiraceae bacterium, assembly GCA_964369945.1. GTDB lineage: Bacteria > Bacillota > Clostridia > Lachnospirales > Lachnospiraceae > RGIG6307. Next base: position 76,037 of record CAYJHO010000001.1, on the reverse strand, counting down.
AATTCAAGTAAATGTAATGCCTGGTAAAGGGGAAATGATTTTGACTGGGCAAATGGGAGATGTTATGAAAGAGTCGGCTACCATTGCCTTATCTTTTGTGAGAAGCATAGCTTCCGAGTACGAAGTTTCTCATAGCTTTTTTGAACAGCATAATTTTCATTTACATATTCCACAAGGGGCAGTTCCAAAGGATGGGCCAAGTGCAGGTATTACCATGGCAACAGCAATTTTAAGTGCAGTTACCACTGCTAAGGTGAATCATTTGGTGGCAATGACAGGTGAAATTAATCTAAGAGGGAATGTATTAGCCATAGGCGGTTTGAAGGAAAAGTTACTAGCAGCCAATATGGCAGGAATTAAAAAAGTTCTTATTCCTATTGATAATGCAAGGGATTTAGAAGAACTGTCAGAAGAAATTATAGGTGCGATGGAAGTGATTCCGGTAAGTACCATGAAAGAAGTAATAGAACATGCTTTTTTAGAGAGGAATTAGGATATGATAATTAAAGATGTAAATCTAGAGACGGTGTGTGGGATCACAAGTACTTTACCTGAAAATGAGTATATAGAGTTAGCCTTTGCAGGAAAAAGTAATGTGGGAAAATCTTCTCTTATTAATGGGCTTATGAATCGAAAGGCGCTAGCTAGAACCAGTGGACAGCCAGGGAAAACTCAAACTATCAATTTCTACCATGTTAATTGTTATCAAAAGAGAGTAGAAGAAGGCGTGGAAACAAGGGAGGAAAATCATGTATATTTTGTTGATCTTCCAGGTTATGGATATGCCAAAGCGAATGAAGAGGTAAAGGCTAAATGGGGACGAATGATCGAAAACTATTTGCATCGTTCTAAGATGTTAAAAGTGGTATTTTTATTGATAGATATTCGTCATGATCCATCAGCAAATGATAGAATTATGTATCAGTGGATCTTAGATCAAGGATATCAGCCAGTGATCATAGCAACGAAATTAGATAAAATTAGTAGAGGTCAGGTTCCTAAACATATAAAAATGATCAAGGAAGGTTTAAAAGCAGTGAAAGGAACTGTTGTATTACCATTTTCAGCATTGTCAAAGCAAGGTAGAGATGAAATTTATGAATATATCGACCGTATTCTTTTAGAAGAGAGTATATAGTCCAATAAGGAGGGTATATGGAGAAGAATAGAGTTTGGTTTAAAATAGCAAGTAATGTATTATTGTATTTATTAGTAATTAGTAGTGTTATTTGGTTGCTGCCACAAGCAATATTCTTTTTCTCACCGTTTCTTGTGGCTTGGGTAATCTCTAGTATAGCAACTCCTATTGTTAAATGGGTGGAAAGAAAATTAAGATTAAAAAGAAAAGCAAGCTTTGCGGTAGTGATTATTTTGATACTAGCTAGTTTGATTGGTATTTTTTATTTCTTGGTATCACAAGTGCTCTTGTATATAGGAAATTTCTTGAAAGATTTTCCTGTTTTGTGGGAGGATATTCTCCATACTCTAGATCGGGCATATCTATCGATAGAATATATGTTGAGTAGTTTTCCGGAAGATGTATTGCTTACGATAGATGACTTTGTGAATCATTTAGGGGAGTATCTAGGAGAATTTGTAAGTGAATTTAGTGAACCAACGATAGAAGCGGTAGGTAATTTTGCAGGAAGAGTTCCAGATATTATTGTCTATACCATTATGTGTGTGTTAGCTAGTTATTTCTTTGTTGCAGATCGAGAGAAAATAGCAGAAAGTATTTATCGCATTATGCCAAAGGTTTTTGAGGCAAGATATCTATTGATTAAGAATACTCTTGCAAAATCTATTGGTGGCTACTTTAAGGCACAATTTAAAATAGAAGTGTGGGTTTATTTAGTAATTACCTTGGGGTTGATGATATTAAAGGTAGAGTATGCACCGCTGATAGCTGTAGTGATAGCATTCCTAGATTTATTGCCAGTATTTGGCACAGGGGCTGTGCTTTGGCCTTGGGCACTATTTCAAGCTCTTAGTGGGGATTATTTCGAAGCGGTAGGTTTGATGATTGTATGGGGATTTTCACAATTATTAAGACAAATTATACAACCCAAATTTGTGGGGGATAGCCTTGGGATGGCACCAGTACCAACTCTGGTATTATTATTTGTAGGATATCGCATGTGGGGTGTTTTGGGAATGATAGTAGCAGTTCCTATTGGAATATTACTTGTGAATTTGTATAAAGAAGGGGTGTTTGAAACGGCTGAAACATCATTTAGAATTGCAATAATGAGATGGGATCGATTTAGGAAGTTTGATGAAAATGAAAAGAAAGAACTAGAAATTAACCAAAAGAAAGAAGAAAAATAAAATGACAAATTATAAAATTAAAGTGATGTATGATGGAACCAAATATAAGGGATGGCAGCGACAAGTTAGTACAGATCAGACAATTCAAGGGAAAATTGAAGGAGTTCTGTCAAAAATGGTAGATTCTACGGTAGAAATCCAAGGGGCAGGTAGAACAGATGCAGGAGTTCATGCATATGCACAAATTGCAAATTTTCAATTAGATACAAACTATACCCCGAAAGAAATTATGGAGTATTTGAATCAATATCTTCCAGAAGATATTAGTGTCATTAATTGTAGAAGAGTAAATGATAGATTTCATAGCAGGCTTTTAGCAAAAGGGAAAATATATCGCTATCGTATTTGGAACCATTCCGACAAGCCAGTATTTGAACGTAAGTATGTATATCAATTAGCAGATCACTTTGACATTGAACTGATGAAAGAGGCAGCAGCAGTACTTTGTGGCACCCATGATTTTCAATCCTTTACTTCTGCAAAAAAAGGAAAGAAATCAACCATAAGATTTATAGAGTCTATTCAAATAGAACAACTTGGAAAAGAGCTAGTGATTACGATTAATGGAAATGGATTTCTTTATAATATGGTACGTATTATGGTCGGAACTTTGATGGAAGTGGGAATGAAAAAGAGAAGTGTGGAAAGTGTAAGAGATTTGTTAGAAGCAAAAGATCGAAGTCAAGCAGGGTACTTAGCCCCAGCTAAAGGGCTAGCATTAATGGAAATTTATTACTAGTCGGAGGCTCTATGGGAAAACAGTATATTATAATAAAACTTGAAGATTTAGTAGGAGCAAATCAAAATTCTAGTTACCACATACAGGATTTTGTGAAAAAGTTAAAGGAAACAGGGTATAAATTGGCTTTGGTTTCTATGCAAAAGGAAGAAGTGCTGAAGCAGCAAGCAGTAGATTTGGATATTTCTCAGTATTTTGATGTGCTGATCGGTGAAAAGCAGGAGGGGGAAGAGTGTCAAGAAGAAATATGGATGGCTGCCTTAAATAAACTGTTTCATTATAAGCAAATCAAAAGTCAAAGGGTAATTTTATTAGAGCAAAGTATTGATAAAACAGTGCAAATATACGATTATCAAATAGAGCGTAGAAATTTAGCAGAATCTACTTTGCTAGATGGTAGCTTACAGGAAGATTGTGTGAAGGATTTTCTCCCTTTTCAAGAACTAGCACAAAGTCAAGGGAAACAAGAGAGGAACCTAGTACAAGAAAAGAAAGAACGAATACTAGGAAATAAAAACATTCAGTATTTTGAAGGAGAGAGTACAGGGGTTCCAAGTTCTGGCTCGGCTAAGCTTTGGGCTCTAGCAATTCCCTTTTTGCTATTTTTTCTATATAACTTATTAGCTCAACAGCTAATAGCAAGTGCTCTTTTTTATCTTGGGGAACATAATGAGGGCTTACGAGAAGCTTTTTTTGTTAGTGCTGATTTTACAACAGGGCAAGCGAGTTGGACAAGTTTAGGCGATAGTATCATTAGGATATCTTCCTTTGTTGTCGTTATTATTGCGGTTAGCATACAGTGTCGAGGAAAGTTTGCGCTTAAGGAGATTATGAAATTTTCGTGGAAACAACATGGGAAGGTGCTGGTAACTTATTTGGGGATTGCAGTAGGAACTGCACTAACAATTAATATAGTATTTGCCGCAGTTGGTTTACTAGGAGATCCTAATTATCAAGAGGTTGCAGATCGTTTATACTATATCAGTTTACCATTAGGATTATTATTATATGGTATCATAGCTCCGCTAGCAGAAGAACTAGTTTTTCGAGGAATTTTATATAGACGAAATGTGCGATATATGGAAGATAAGAATGCGATCTTAATATCGTCTCTATTATTTGCCTTGTATCATCAAAATCAAATTCAAGGAATTTATGCTTTCGTGCTAGGATATATATTAGCAAAAGCCTATTCTAAATCAGGAAATTTTCTGGTTCCATTAGTATTACACGGAGTGGTAAATATTATTGTGTTTTTATTGAGTGAATTTGGTTTTTTTACATTATTTTAATAAAGTGAATAAAAAAAGTTATAGCTACTTTTCTTGTTGAATTGTGTCTATGGCTTTTTTTTATGCAAACAATTAACGTGTTTTTCAGACAAAATGGAAGTGTACACAGTTGTTATTGTATTATCTGACAATTCGAAAGAAAAAGAGGGTTTACAGTATGCTAATATGGGTGTAAAATAAGGAAAAGTTTTAAATGCAATGATTTAGGAGGATAGATATGTTTGATGTAAAAAGAACGGTTCCCGTAGCACCACTTTATAGCCCAAGTTTTGAGCACGATAACTGTGGAATTGGTGCGAGTGTTAATATTAAAGGTCGTAAGACAAGGGAGACAGTGGATAACGCTCTAAAAATTGTAGAAACCTTAGAACATAGAGCAGGGAAAGATGCAGAAGGTAAAACAGGAGATGGAGTAGGAATTTTAACACAGATTCCACATAGTTTTTTTCTAAAGGCAACCGAAAATTTAGGGTTTAACATTGGAAAAGAGCGTGAGTATGGTATTGGTATGTTCTTTTTACCAAGCAGCGAATTCCAGAGAAATCAAGCAAAGAAAATGTTTGAAACAATTATTAAAAAAGAGGGCTTAGAATTTTTAGGATGGAGAGAGGTGCCTACCATTGCTGGAGTACTAGGACATAAAGCTCTAGAATGTATGCCTTGCATTATGCAAGCTTTTGTGAAAAAGCCAACAGACTTAGAAATTGGTATTGAGTTTGATCGTAGACTATTTGTGGCAAGAAGAGTATTCGAACAATCTACGGAAGATACCTATGTAGTTTCACTTTCAAGTAGAACCATTGTATATAAAGGAATGTTTTTGGTAGAACAGTTAAGAGAGTTCTATGCAGACTTACAAAGTGATGATTATGTTTCTGCCATTGCCTTAGTGCATTCAAGATTTTCAACCAATACGAATCCAAGTTGGGAAAGGGCACATCCAAATCGTTTTATAGTACATAATGGAGAAATTAATACCATCCTTGGAAATGCTGATAAAATGCATGCGCGGGAAGAGAAGATGGAATCTGATTTCTTAAAAGATGAAATGAACAAGGTATTACCATGTGTAGAAAATTCAGGATCTGACTCAGCTATGCTAGATAATACATTAGAATTTCTTGTTATGAGCGGAATGCCATTGCCTTTGGCTGTCATGATTGCAATTCCAGAACCATGGGCCAACAACAAAGCAATGAGCCAAAATAAAAGAGATTTCTATCAATATTATGCAACCATGATGGAGCCATGGGATGGTCCAGCTTCTATTCTGTTTTCGGATGGTGATGTAATGGGTGCTATTCTAGATAGAAACGGCCTTCGTCCATCTAGGTATATGATTACAGAAGATGACCAATTAATTCTTTCTTCAGAGGTGGGAGTACTTGATATTGATCCAGGAAAGATAGTAGCAAAAGAGAGACTTCGTCCTGGGAAGATGCTGTTAGTAGATACCGTAGCAGGAAGAGTAATAGGGGATGAAGAACTAAAAGAGAAGTATGCTAGTAAGCAACCATATGGTGAGTGGTTAGATAGTAACTTATTGAAATTAGAAGAAATTAAAATTCCAAATGGCAAAGTGCCGATGTATAGCTTAGAAGAGAGAAAGCAAGTTAGATTAGCCTTTGGTTATACATACGAAGAATTTAAGACTGCAATTCTACCGATGGCCCTACATGGACAAGAAGCGACAGCAGCAATGGGGGTTGATACACCAATACCTGTATTAAGTAAGAAACACCACCCACTCTTTCATTATTTTAAACAACTATTTGCACAAGTTACTAATCCACCGATTGATGCTATTCGTGAAGAAATAGTGACAGGAACAAATGTATATTTAGGTACTGCAGGAAATCTATTAGAAGAAGCACCAGAGAACTGTAGATTCCTTAAAGTAGAAAACCCAATTTTGTCAAATACCGATATGCTAAAGATTCGTTCGCTAGAAAAAGATGGTTTTAGAGTAAAGACAATTAGTCTTACTTACTACAAAACCACAGGTTTAGAAAAGGCCATTGATCGATTATTTAATGAAGCAGATAAGGCGTACAAAGAAGGGGCGAATATCTTGATTTTATCAGATAGAGGTGTAGATGAAAACCATGTTGCTATTCCGTCTTTATTAGCAGTAGCAGCAGTGAATCAACATTTCGTATCCACAAAGAAGAGAACCAGCCTTTCTCTTGTATTAGAATCAGGTGAGCCACGCGATGTGCATCACTTTGCCACACTATTAGGCTTTGGGGCAAGTGCGATTAACCCATACTTAGCATTAGAAACCATCCAAGAACTGATTGATATAGAGATGCTTTCTAAAGATTATTATGCGGCAGAAGCAGATTATAGAGATGCGGTACTACATGGTATTATTAAGATTGCATCCAAAATGGGTATTTCAACTATACAATCTTATCAAGGAAGTAAGATTTTTGAAGCTATTGGTATTGACCAAGAAGTGATAAAAAAATACTTTAGTAATACCGTATGTAGAGTAGGTGGAATCACCTTGCAAGACATTCAAAAGCAGATGAATGAATTACATGTAAAAGCTTTTGATCCGCTAGGCCTTGGGAACGATATGACCATGGAAAGTATTGGTCGCCATAATAGTAGAGGTGGTGGAGAGGAGCATATGTATAATCCTGCAACCATCCACTTATTACAAGAAGCAACCAAGCAAGGAAATTATCAGTTATTTAAAGAATATACTGCATTGATTAATGACGAAGATAATATACGAAACTTAAGAGGTCTTTTAGAGTTTGTTTACCCCGAACAAGGGATCTCAATTGATGAAGTAGAAAGTGTGGATAGCATTGTAACAAGATTTAAAACAGGTGCTATGTCTTATGGTTCTATTTCAAAAGAGGCGCATGAAACTATGGCTATTGCCATGAATCGCTTAAATGGTATGAGTAATTCAGGAGAAGGTGGAGAGGATATTGAACGACTTACCATCAATCCAAAAGGTGATAATAAATGTTCTGCTATTAAGCAGGTTGCATCTGGTAGATTTGGAGTGACTAGTAGATATTTAGTAAGTGCAAAGGAACTGCAAATCAAAATGGCACAGGGTGCAAAGCCAGGAGAAGGTGGACATTTACCAGGAGGAAAAGTATATCCTTGGATTGCAAAAACAAGACATTCAACACCAGGTGTTGGTTTGATTTCACCGCCACCACATCATGATATTTATTCCATCGAAGATTTAGCACAACTTATTTACGATTTGAAAAATGCAAATAAAGAAGCTAGAATTTCCGTAAAATTAGTATCGGAAGCTGGTGTTGGAACAATTGCAGCAGGGGTAGCAAAGGCTGGAGCACAAGTTATTTTAGTATCAGGTTATGATGGTGGTACTGGTGCAGCACCGAAAAACTCTATTCATAATGCAGGACTTCCTTGGGAGCTAGGACTAGCGGAAACCCATCAAACTTTGATTATGAATGGCCTTAGAAATAAAGTAAGAGTAGAGGCAGACGGAAAATTGATGAGTGGTAGAGATGTAGCAATTGCTGCAATCTTAGGCGCAGAAGAATTTGGTTTTGCAACAGCTCCTCTAGTAACTATGGGATGTGTCATGATGCGTGTATGTCATTTGGATACTTGCCCAGTTGGAATCGCAACTCAAAACCCAGAATTACGTAAGAATTTTAAAGGTAAGCCAGAATATGTAGTTAACTTTATGAGATTTATGGCAGAAGAGCTAAGAGAATATATGGCAAAGCTTGGTGTACGAAGTATTGATGATTTAGTAGGACGTACCGATTTGGTAAAAGGTAGAGAAAATTTACAAGACGTAGAATCAAGAGTGTGTTGTGAAAAGATGTTAAGTAATCCTTATGATGCTAGAGAAATGAAGGTTATCTTTGAAAAAGAACAAGTTTACGACTTTAAATTAGCAGAAACGCTAGATGAAAAAGTTTTATTAAAACAATTGCAAAAAGCAATCGATGGAAAACAAAAGAAAAGCATAGAAGTAGATGTTACCAATATAGATCGTTCTTTTGGAACTATCTTAGGTTCTGAGATCACAAAGAAATTGGGAGATCATGTAGAAGAAGACTCTTATCGTGTATTTTGTAAAGGTTCTGGGGGACAATCTTTTGGAGCATTTATACCAAAAGGACTTACCTTGGAATTGACTGGTGATACCAATGATTATTTTGGAAAAGGTTTATCCGGAGGAAAGCTTATAGTTTATCCACCAAAGGGAACTAAATTTAAAGCAGAGGATAATATTATTGCTGGAAATGTGGCTCTTTATGGAGCAACTAGTGGGAAAGCATTTATCAATGGAGTAGCAGGAGAGCGTTTCTGCGTACGTAACTCAGGTGCTATTTCTGTGGTAGAAGGTGTTGGAGATCACGGTTGTGAATACATGACTGGTGGTAGAGTTGTAGTATTAGGTACTACAGGTAAAAACTTTGCAGCTGGTATGAGTGGTGGAATTGCTTATGTTCTTGATGAAAAAAATGAACTTTACAAGAATTTAAATAAAGAAATGGTTTCAGCAAGAGAAATTAGTTCAAAATATGATGTCATTGAATTAAAGCAAATGATACAAGAACATGTTTCTTATACTAACTCAGAAAAAGGAAAAGAAATTTTAGAACATTTTGAAAGCTATTTACCAAAATTCAAAAAGATTATCCCTTATGATTATGAGAAAATGCTTGCAGCAATTGTTCATATGGAAGAAAAAGGCCTACAGACAGAACAGGCTCAAATAGAAGCTTTTTATGCACTTAAAGGGAAGTAATATGGAGGAAGAAGATGGGAAAACCAACCGGATTTATAGATTATGCTAGAAAAACATCAAAATCAGAGTCTGCAACGGAAAGAACACAACATTTTAATGAGTTTCATCAACATTTATCCGTGGAAGAGCAGAAATGCCAGGGGGCTAGATGTATGGATTGTGGTGTTCCATTTTGCCAATTTGGCGCTACATTAGCAGGTATGACAAGTGGATGTCCACTTCACAATTTAGTACCTGAGTGGAATGATTTGGTATTTACTGGAAATTGGGAACAAGCCTACAATCGCTTATTGAAAACGAATAATTTTCCAGAATTTACATCTAGAGTTTGTCCAGCACTTTGTGAAGCAGCTTGTACATGTAGCTTACATGGAGATGCAGTAGCAGTTAGAGAGAATGAATATGCTATTATTGAACATGCATATAAAAAAGGCTATGCAAAAGCAAAACCACCTGTAGTTCGAACTGGGAAAACAGTTGCAATTGTTGGGAGTGGGCCAAGTGGACTTGCAGCAGCTGATCAATTGAATAAAAGAGGGCATAGTGTTACTGTGTTTGAGAGAAGTGATCGTATAGGTGGCCTTATGATGTATGGGATACCGAATATGAAGCTAGAAAAGCAGATTGTGGAACGAAAAGTGAAGATTATGGAAGAGGAAGGCGTTATCTTTCAAACCAATATCAATGTAGGTGTAGACATAACTGCAAAGAAAATAGTAAAAGATTTTGATCGAGTAATCCTTGCTTGTGGTGCCTCTCATCCTAGAGACATCCAAGTGGAGGGCAGAGATGCAAAAGGGATTCACTTTGCGGTTGATTTTCTAAGTGGGAATACCAAAAGTCTATTAGATTCTAATTTAGCGGATGGCAATTTTGTCAACACAAAAGATAAACAAGTGGTTATTATCGGAGGTGGAGATACCGGAAATGACTGTGTAGGAACTGCAATTCGCCATGGTTGCAAATCTGTGATACAGTTGGAGATGATGAGTAAACCGCCAGAAGAAAGAGGGGATGACAATCCTTGGCCACAGTGGCCTAAAGTCTTGAAAACAGACTATGGTCAAGAAGAAGCGATTGCAAAGTTTGGAAAAGACCCAAGAGTTTTTGAAACTACAGTCAAAGAGTTTGTAAAAGATGGAAAAGGGAATCTAAAGTCCATCAAAACAGTTCAAGTGTGTTTTGTTAAGGATGCAGAGACTGGTAAAATGAATTTGACAGAAGTGGAAGGAAGCGAAGCGGTAATTCCAGCAGATCTTTGTTTTATTGCAGCAGGATTCCTTGGTAGTGAAAAATATATTTCGGATGCTTTTAAATTAGAAGTAGATATGAGAAGTAATATAAAAGCAAATGATACAGATTATAAAACAAATGTGGAGAATATCTATGCAGCAGGAGATGTTAGAAGAGGACAATCTCTGATTGTTTGGGCAATTCGTGAAGGTAGAGAAGTGGCTTATGAAGTAGATAAGTCTTTGATGGGATACTCGAATTTAGAAACACAATAAGAAAAAGCCAGGTGATTTTCCTGGCTTTTTCTTATTGTATTTAAGGCAAGGAATTAGTATAATGTGAGAGATAGAAAAAACTAAGAAAATAGGAGATTTAGAGTATATGTCAACATGGAATTTAGATTTATTGTATACAGGATATGATAGTGAAACTTTCAAAAAAGACTTAGAGAGTTTACCAAAAGCAATTGAGAGTTTAAATCAGTTTGTAGAGAGGAATCAAAAACTTTCGGTAGAAACTTGCCATGAATTGATTCTTTTATTGCAAGATTACACTTTGCTTGTAAGAAAATTAGGTGGTTACACCTTTTTACGTTCGAGTACGAATACCACAGACAAAGAAACTGTGGCTTTCAAAACAAAAATTGGAAATATTTTAACCTCGGCTAGTAAGGCAAGAGCTGTGATACAGAAATTGTTTGCAGCTGTGGATCTTGAGACATTTGCAAAAGAAGATGAATTAATCGCAAATCATAGATTTATGATAGAAGAAACAAAGAAAAATGCGAAATACTTATTAAGTGATGAAGTAGAAGAAGCAATAAGTAAGATGCAATTAAATGGATCTAACAGTTGGGCGAACCTTCATCAATATTTGACTTCTACCTTAGAAGTTGAGTACAATGGTGGAAAAACTACCTTGTCTGAAATTAGAAATTTAGCCTATAGTAGCGATGCAAATGTCAGAAAAGCTGCTTATTTTGCTGAGTTAGAAGCTTATAGTAAGATTAAAGATGGAATGGCGTTTTCTCTTAATAGTATCAAAGGAGAAGCCAACACAGTTGCAGAGATGAGAGGATACGAATCTGTGTTAGATATGACCTTAGTAGACTCTAGATTAAGCAAGAAAACACTAGATGCTATGTTGTCAGCAATGAAGCAATATCTGCCTAAATTTCAGAAATATTTGCGCCATAAGGCAAGTTTGCTAGGTCATACAAATGGCTTACCTTTTTATGATATGTTTGCTGTATTAGAAAGTGCAGAGGGAAGCAATTTTACAATAGAAGAAGCAAAAGATTATTTAGTGAAGAATTTTGCTAGCTTTTCAGACTCTTTGAGTAATATTGTAACAAAGGCTTATGAGCAAGAGTGGATTGATTTTTATCCAAAACAAGGTAAAGTGGGAGGAGCATTTTGTTCCAATTTACCATTCCTAAAACAAAGCCGTATCTTGTTAAATTATGATAATTCTTTAAGCGATGTGGTAACACTTGCACATGAACTAGGGCATGCATATCATGGAGAGTGTATCCAAGGACATTCCGTTTTAAATATGTCGTATACCATGCCTGTAGCAGAGACTGCATCTACTTTTAATGAGACAATCATAATGAATGCAGCAATTCAAGATGCTAAGAATGATCAAGAGAAGGCGATGCTCATAGAGAGCATGTTACAAGATGTGACACAAGTAATTTGTGATATCTATTCTCGTTTCTTGTTTGAAAGCGAAGTAGTAGAGCGAAGAAAGAATGAGTTTTTATTTAGCGATGAGTTGAATGAAATCATGCGAAAGGCGCAATTAGAAGCTTATGGAGATGGTCTAGACGAGAACTTGTTACATCCATATATGTGGGCTTGCAAAGGTCATTATTATCGTTCTAATTTAAATTTTTATAATTTCCCATATGCTTTTGGTTGTCTATTTGCAAAAGGCTTATATGCACAGTTTAAAAAGCAAGGAGAAAGTTTTGTAGCTAAGTATGATGAGTTATTACATGCCACCGTAGTAAGTTCTTGTGAAGAGGTAGCTAGCATGGCTGATATTGATCTTACAAAAGAGGAATTTTGGTTAGATTCCTTAGAGATGATGAGTGAATATATCGATCAATTTATTTCATTAACAACAAATGGAAAGTAATCAAAGTAATTAAAGTGAGAAAAGAGTAGAGAAGATAGACCATGATTTAGTCTGTCTTTTCTACTCTTTATTGTATTAGTAAGTTATGTTATTTTTCATCAAAAAATGAATTAAATTTATCATCGGAATTAAAATCTGCAAAAGGATCTTCTTTTTCTATTGTACTTTCTGTTTCTATATTAGGGCTAGATAATTGACTGGTCCTAGCTGGTGTATAGTTTTGGTTTAGTACTGGTGTTTCTTGATAGCCTTTTGCAATATCTAAGTAGAAACAAGTAAAGGTGGCATTCATATATGGGGTTAAGAATATGTATCCAATACCACAAGTAAGTAAGGCTAGAAGCGCCCAAGGGATAAAACTAAGTTGAAGACCCCATAATCGTAAGCGATTTCCTTTCATTATTGCGGCACATTTTTTCCAGGTGGACCAAGTATCTAGTTCAGGAAAGTCTACCATGACATAATATACTAGCTGGTAAGTAAGAGAAATAAACATAGCTGCTACAATAAAGGCAATGCTTAAGATAGCGATAAATAAAGATAAGAGCACTACGGTCGAAGAGCTAGGAAAAGTATTTAGGTTATATAGCGCAAGTGCGATGGCGACTCCAATTATATAAACGATGGTAGGGATTAAGAGATAAGCTAGGGTTAATAAATAAAGTAGAACCGTTTTGCCTAGTTTACCGCCGTTTAGTGCATAACCAATGTCATTGATGGATGCATCGGGGGCATAGCCAGAGCATAGTTTAAGGTAAAAATAAGAAACTCCAACACTGATGATGATGGAAACAAAACTAGATAGTATACTAGCTAAAGATGATAATGGGTAGGGTAAAAAGGAAAGCGTCATAGAAATACCAATACTGATAACGATTGGTATTAATGTGATACCTACTGCGGTGCCCCAATACTTACTGAGCGAAGCTCGTGCATCTGATTTTAATTGTGAAAAACTGCTTTTTTGCATGAAAAAACCTCCTGAGTTCAAAATATACTATCGGAATCTAGAGTCCTTGATTTTAGGGCTCTAGATTTTCCTTAGGGGACTCTGTCCCCCACTTACTCATTATGAATCTCGGAATCTGTTTCAGAAAGTTATAAACAAAGTAGGCGCAAATCGTGTGGAAACGTCTGTATTTAGGGGCTGTTCTCTAGCCCCTTAGGTACAGCTACGTTGAAACCGAGCGAAAGCGTATTTTGTGAATACTTTGTTTATGAATTTCGTAGGAAAGATTCCGAGATTCATCAAATACTAGTATTATAGCATGTAAGAAAAAGGAAATCAATTATAATAATTTAGCGGAACAAAAATAGAGAAATGTGATATACTGAATAAAGATGAAACGTGAACATGCAAGAGTGAAAGGAGCTTAAAATGAAGACATATCATAACATGATGGAATTAATCGGGAATACTCCATTATTAAAAACAAAACAATTAAAAGAGCAATTGGGCTTAAAGGCAGAACTTTTGGTGAAGTTAGAATATTTGAATCCTACAGGTAGTGTAAAGGATAGAGCTGCGAAGTTTATGATAGAAGAAGCGGAAGCGGTTGGGGCACTGAAAAAAGGAAGTGTCATCATTGAACCGACTTCAGGAAATACAGGGATAGGTTTAGCTGCCATTGCGACGGTCAAGGGCTACCGTGTGATTTTGACTATGCCAGAAACCATGAGTGTGGAAAGAAGAAACATATTAAAAGCTTATGGAGCAGAAATTGTTCTTACAGAAGGTGCGAAGGGGATGAAAGGTGCCATCGAAAAGGCAAAGGAACTTGCAGAAGCTACACCTGGCAGCTTTGTTCCTTCTCAGTTTGATAATAAGGCCAATGTAAAAGCTCACTTTGAAACGACAGGTCCAGAGATATTTGCAGATACATTGGGAGAGGTTGATATATTGGTAGCTGGTGTAGGTACTGGAGGGACTCTGAGTGGAACAGGAGCATATTTAAAGAGTAAAAAGCCAGACGTAAGTATTGTAGCAGTAGAGCCAAAATCCTCACCAGTTTTATCGGGAGGTAGTCCAGGACCACACAAAATACAGGGGATTGGTGCAGGTTTTATTCCTAGCATTTTAGACGAAACTATTTACGATAAGGTGATACAAGTGGATCATGAGGAAGCTTTTTTAGCGGCTAAATTATTAGCTAGCAAAGAGGGGATTTTAGTTGGTATTTCCTCAGGTGCTGCCTTGCAAGCTGGAATAACATTGGCAAAATTAGAAGAAAATCAAGGAAAAACAATTGTGGTGATTTTACCAGATAGTGCAGATCGTTACTATTCTACCCCGTTGTTTGAATAGAATGGGGTTTTTATGGATGAGAGAAAAGAGCAAATCTTTGTGTCCGTTCGATCTTTGGTAGAGTTTATTTATAGAAGTGGAGATCTTGATAATAGAAGTTATACGGCTTCGGAAAAGGCCATGGCAGAAGGAAATCGTATTCATAGACTCTTGCAGAAAAGAGAAGGGATCGGTTATCAAGCAGAGGTAAGTTTATCTCACAGTTTTTTTACAGGACGTTATGAGATTGTGCTAGAAGGTAGAGCGGACGGTATTATTTCTGCGTACTGTCCCAATCCAATAGGGAATCCGGAAGAAACAGCGATATGCTATGTGGATGAAATTAAGGGGACCTATCGAAGCATGAGGCATATAAAACAAGTGGAGCAGGTGCATTTGAGTCAAGCAAAATCCTACGCCTATATGTATCTTGTAAGAGAAGAGCTAGAAGAAATAGGCGTACGTATAACATATTGTAATATGGAAACAGAAGAAGTTCGGTATTTTCATTTTCGTTATACGAAAGAAGAGATAGAGGCTTGGTTTTTTGAAACCATGGCGGCTTATCAAAAGTGGACAGATTATAGTTATGATTGGAAGAATCGGAAAGTGAAAAGCATACAAAGTATGCAATTTCCTTTTCCGTATCGAGAAGGACAAAAGCAGTTGCTAGCTTATGTGTATCAAAGTGTGAAGGAAGAAAAGAAACTATTTCTTCAAGCTCCAACAGGAGTAGGCAAAACAATCTCTACTATTTATCCAAGTCTGAAGGCAGTAGGTGAGGGGATGGGAGATAAAATCTTTTATCTTACTGCTAAGACAATTACTAGAACTGTGGCAGAGCAAACTTTTTCCTTGCTTAAGGGAGTGGGTCTTGCGTGTAAAACCCTAACCTTAACTGCAAAGGATAAGATTTGTCCTATGGAGAAAACAAATTGTACGCCTGTAGCATGTGAAAGGGCGAAAGGGCACTTTGAGCGAGTGAACGATTGCATGTATGAGATGCTCACAAGGGAAGAAACTTTTGTCGCACAAACGATAGCTCAGTATGCAAGTGAGTATAAAGTTTGTCCCTTTGAACTTTCTCTAGATCTTAGTTTATTTGTAGATGCTATTATTTGTGACTATAATTATGTTTTTGATCCGAGGGCTTATTTGCGTCGGTTTTTTGGGGAGAATAGTAAGTCGAAGCACATTTTTTTGATTGACGAGGCGCATAATTTATTAGAAAGAGGACGGGATATGTATAGCGCTAGTTTATACAAAGAACATGTACTATCTCTAAAAGCTAAGTTAAAAGAATCAGGAGAAGGGCTCTATCATGTCAAAAAAATTCTTGTGAGTTTGAACAAAATCAACACAGAAATGTTGGCCTTTAAAAGAAGTGGGGAAGGTTTGATTCTCTTACATAGTATCGAGTATTTCGTTCGTTTGTTAGAACGATTAAAAGAGCAAATGGATGCTCATTTAGAAGAGGTGGATGACAGTCCTGTCAAAGAAGAAATTTTGGAGTTTTACTTCGAATTATCGCACTTTTTGAGCATATATGACATTCACAATGACAAATATGTCATATATGGATTGGAGAATGAACAGGGAGAATTTTTTGTGAAGATGTTGAATGTAGATCCCTGTGAAAATTTAGCTATCTGTATGCAAAGAGGGAGATCTACTACGTTATTCTCAGCAACATTTTTGCCCATTCAATATTATAAAAGCTTGCTAGGTGGAGTGGAAGAGGATTATGAAGCTTATGCCCATTCTGTGTTTGAGTCGAAAAAGCGTGGGGTCTTTATTGCCAGTGATGTAAGTAGTAAATACGCAAGACGAACCCAAAGTGAGTATGAAAAAATAGCATACTATATTTATGCGACCATACAAGCAAAAGATGGGAATTACTTGGTGTTTTGCCCTTCTTATGCTTATATGGAGCGTCTATGTGCAGCTATGGATTTAGAACAAATGAAAGATTTTCTTAGTGTTAGGATTCAAAAAGAATCTATGACGGAAGAAGAAAGAGAAGAATTTCTAAGGGCTTTTGAGGAGAATAGAGCTCAGAACTTAGTGGGCTTTTGTGTGATGGGAGGAATCTTTTCGGAAGGAATTGATCTTAGAGAGGAAAGTTTAATTGGAGCTATTATTGTGGGAACTGGATTTCCTATGGTAGGAGAAGAGAGAGAATTATTGAAATCTTATTTTGATGAGGAATTAGGCGGTGGTTTTGATTATGCATACCGCTATCCTGGAATGAATAAAGTATTACAATCTGCGGGGAGAGTGATACGAACCGTAAAGGATGAAGGAGTAGTGGTTTTGTTGGATGAAAGATTTCTGCAAAAAGAGTATCAGCAACTATTTCCAAGGGAGTGGGAAACGATAGTCACCGTGAATAGCAATACAGTAGAGGATGCAATTCAAGATTTTTGGGAAGAAAGGAAACTTTCTCCATAATAAAAAAACTAGAGAAATCAGTGGAGTTCTCTAGTTTTTTTATTATTATTTTGCAAGTTCTGCAATAAGTTCCACTTCACAAAGGACATTACGTGGTAAGGTTTTTACCGCTACACAAGAACGTGCAGGCTTTCCGGTAAAGTACTTGGCATATACTTCGTTAAAAGCTGCAAAGTGATCCATGTCAGATAAAAAGCAAGTGGTCTTTACCACATCTGTAAAAGTGCAATTTGCCTCTTCTAAAATAGCGGCAATATTTTGCATTACTTGTTCTGTTTGCTCTGTGATATTGGTACCTACCACTTCTCCAGAAATTGGAGAAAGTGGAACTTGTCCAGAAGTAAATAAGAAACCATTGCTTTTGTATGCTTGTGAATATGGCCCGATGGCAGCAGGTGCATTGTTAGTAGAAATTTGAATCATAAGAAATCTCCTTTGTGATATATTTTATGGTTATTATACAAGAAAAAATGAAATAAATCTATCCTTTTATAAAAAGGACAGAGATGTCAATTATAAAAAATATATAAAATAGTGGGATATGACATACAATTTTGTGGACAAAACTGTGGAGAATGGGGATAAAATGCTATAGTTTGCAAAATTTAATGACATCTAATTTCATAATTTATCCACATTTCCACGAAAATGTCAAGATTTGTTGACTTGTATAGTCATAAGTAAAAAACTTATTCAAATGGGCGGATTCTAAGAGTTGCACCCATAGAATTTGCAATTTTTCCACATTCCTTTTGAACATCCACACTACATACTTTATCCACAACGGTAAGTATAACCTGTGGGATGTGGATAGTGCAATCTTTTGCAAATGCTAGTAAGGCAGAATACGAGTTTATGCCAAATTTAGAATTCGTCATAGCCAAAAATTCCTCTGGGTTATTGGTATTTAAACTAATGGATACAGTATCGATTAGACCGTGGAACTCTTGGGCTGTAGATCGATTGTGGATTAAATCGGATAAACCTATGGTGTTTAAACGAATAGGAATCGTGGAAAGAGAGCGGATATGATGGCAAAGATCCAGTAAAACATCCAAACGCTCAGTGGGTTCTCCATATCCACAAAATACTAATTCTTCATATTGATTTAAATTCCACTTATTTAAAGCGTCTAAGATTTCTTGGTAGCTTGGCTCATGATCCAACCAAAGGGGATCCGAGCCCTGCACACCTACATCGTTATGCCTTAGGCAAAAGTTGCATCTGCAAGGACAGTGGTTCGTGATGTTTAAATACAGTTTGTTTTTAATTGGATAGACAATAGTCATCATAGCGTGAGAGACCTTTCTTAGCTTAGTTTTGTTTTGAAATCGATGTGGTCTAAACTTTTACTCAAAACAACATAGATAACGGCGCTAATCGCTACTTGCACAATATAGCCAGGAATGCCTGCTAAAGGTGCTACAAAGTTTCCAGTCATTAAGCATTCTGCTAGGTAATAACCAGCAGCGCAAAGGATAAAAGCAGGTGCTAGTGCAAATAAATTTCTTTTGCAAAGTATTTTCTTGGCTTTTGCAGTAAAACACAAAGCGGTCAAGGTTTTAATTACAATAGAAGGAAGGATCCATATGTAGTAGCCAGTAAGACCGTCAGCAAGGGCAGCACCAAGTGCACCAGCAAATGCAGCATAAGGGGCAGGAAGAATACTTCCTGCTAAATAAATAAAAGAATCTCCGATGTGAGTATATCCAGTATGAGTAGGAATTCTTACATAGATTGTTAAAATACAGATTATTGCTCCAAACATTGCAGTAAGGCAAAGGTTTCTAATTTGTTTTGATGTTTTCATAATAAATCTCCTCGTTTTCCATAAATGATGTTGGGTTACTTAGTTCGTTTAAAAATTCTTCAAAACAGATTCCGTCTGTAGTTGGAATTTGTAGTTCTATAGAACGGGCTATGGTTCGTTGGATAAAGTTTGTTGCACGCATAACGGAATTAGAAAAGTCTAAACCACGTACAGCATCTGCAATTAATATGGCTGCAAATACATCTCCTGTTCCCGAGCGATTGGTTCCTACTTTGATTTTTTCAATGATAGTAGGTTTTTTGCCAGTTTCATAGACGTAGTTGGCTAAGTTATTTCCTCGCTTGATACCGGAAATGACAATTTTACTAGGCCCCATCTTCTCTAAGGATTGGCAAATTTCTAATAGGTCCTCATCCAAAAGAGAATCATGGTAGTTACGATTGGTGAGAAAGCAAGCCTCTGTTAAGTTTGGGGTTAGAATATCCGCAAAAGGAACTAATTCGGACATTCGCTTAGCCAGTTCTCTAGAATAGGTCGGATATAGTTTTCCGTCGTCTCCCATGACAGGGTCTACCAAAGTGATTGTGTTAGCTGATTGGAAATGATGAAAAAAGTATTTTACTAATTCAATCTGCTGGATAGAGCACAAAAAACCTGTGGCAATTCCTTCAAAGTGTAAGTCCAATTTCTTCCATTCCTTCATATAGGCTTCCATGTAATGAGTATGGTCGCTAAAATGGAAACTCTCAAAGCCTGTATGATTAGAAAAAATTCCGGTTGGAATAGGGCAGCACTGTAGTTTCATCGTTGAGATGATCGGAATAGAAACACTTAAAGAACAGCGTCCAAAACCAGATAAATCATTGATGACAGCCACTTTAGCTTGGTTGTTATGATGACACATAATAGTCTCCTTTCGTATGATATAATCTTTTTTATTATAAGATAGAAGAAAAGTTTTTTAAAGTATAAAATAAAAAACTGATATTTTGTAGAAAAATGATAAGAATAGTTGCAAAAATTTGTGCATTTGATATAATTTGAATATAAGATTCATGATGAACAAGTGGGGGACAGAGTCCCCTAAGGAAAATCTTGAGCCCTAAAAGTAAGGGCTCAAGATTCCGAGAGTATATTTTAACTTAGGGAGGGATAGAGAAATGAAGAAGAGACAAATTGCAAGTATAATGTTTGCAACAGCACTAGTAATTAGCGTACCAATGATCGCAAGAAGTGAATATGTATGGGATGATACCTTATTCCCTAATGATGTTTACTATGAAGAATATTACAAATACAATAACAGTGTTCAAACCAATAACTATGCCAATAATATGCCTGGAGTGGTGGTTTTAACACAACAAGAAGTAATCTTTGATATGTTAGATTATACAGCCGAAGAAAAGTGGGGAACCTTACCTATCTTGTTTGTTGATGAATATATAGCAGATCCAACTGGCGATGGGGTAACCTACGTTTCAGATGATCATGAAGTAGTGGAAGAGATTGCAATAAATATGGGAGGAGAGGCCTTATCTCTTTGGAATATTAATTTCTTCCGTGGTACAGGAAGTAACTTGACTCCAATGGAGGAATTGCCACAAGAAATTCAACTTTGCTTCCAAATTAATAAAGATACTACCATTGATGGCCATGTAAAGAACGCATGGGATACTTCCGAATATGAGTTCTCGATTGTAAGAGTACATGACGGTGTAGGAACTTTGTTGAAGGATTTAGATGATAACCCAAGGACCTTAACCATAAATACAGATCTCTTTTCTACCTATGCTTTGATGGTGAGTAGCCCAGGAGAGGTAGATGCCTATTTGGAACATTACCAAAGTTCAGATGTTGAGGCGGATACTACAGAGGCGCCTGCTACAAACAACACAGTAGAAAGTACAGGTAAAGTTTTGGATTCCGTACCGAAAACAGGCGAAGAATAAATTATAGATCAGCTTACATATATTTAACTAAATTGCATATTCTATCAAAAAATAGAAGGCGATGAGGTAGGTATGTGTAAGCTGATTTTTTTGAAATGTAAGAAATATTGTGAAGTGAACAAAGCCAAAGTCTGTGTCAAGGATGTGGCAGATATTCTATGTTTAGATTCGAACATAGAAGAAGGGGTAGGAGAGATCGAATTACTGTTATTAGAAAAGCCTGGAGAACGTAGGGTTATCAATATTCTTCTATTATTACGTTCTATCCAACAAGCATTTCCTGGCTATCAAATGGAATGTATGGAAGAGAGTGATATGATAGTAGAATGGAAAAGTGAAAGGAAAGGGCAAAATCTTAGAATTCTGTTGGTTTGTTTTGTAAGTTTCTTTGGAACAGCATTTACCATTATGGCTTTTCATAATGATATTGGAATTAGGAATGTGTTTAGAGAAGTGTATTATTTTACAGGAGGAGAACAAAGTGAAGGCTTAGGTGTTCTAGAAATATCCTATAGCTTAGGTTTGTTTTTGGGGATTAATTTGTTTTTTAATCATCTAGGGAAAAAGAAAATTACCATAGATCCTACACCGATTCAGGTGGCTATGAATAATTATGAAAAGGATGTAAATCAATCCATAATAGAAACAGCGGACAGAGAAGGGGAGATGGTAGATGTTTGATATCCTTTTGTATATATTAATTGGTATTTCTTTTGGTGGTTTAGCAGCTGCGGGGGTTTTAACCGTGTTAGTAGCAGTGGGCTTAGTACCAAGATTTACAGGTGTTATGCATGAAGCAAAGCATATTATATTAATAGAGAATGTGATTGTGACTGGGACTTTATTTGGCACAGTGCTTAATTTATACTTATTTGATGGTGTTTTTCGTATGGAAGGAGTAGTTGGGATTCTTTTTCAAGTGCTATATGGAGTCAGTGCTGGTGCTTTTGTTGGTTGCTTAGCGCTAGCAATTGCCGAACTCTTAGATGCTTTTCCTATATTTTTTCGAAGGATTTCTATTAAGAGTGGCATGAGATATATTATTTTTTCTATATCTTTAGGGAAAATGTTTGGAAGTTTTCTCTATTTTTACCTTAAAATTTATCAAACCGTATAAAAGAAGGGAGTTTTATGAATGAGAAAGATAAAAAGAATTATGAAGCCTATGTAAAGGAGATTACTCCAAACCATTCTCTCATTAAACTTATGGTTCGTGCCTTCCTTTGTGGAGGGAGCATTTGTACCTTGGGACAAGTTTTCTTACAACTGTTTTTGGGGAGAGGAATGGAAGAGGATATGGCAGGAGCCATGGTTTCCTTTGTGCTGATTGGTATCAGTGCTGTTTTGACGGGGTGCAATTGGTATCCATCCATTGTAAAGTGGGGAGGAGCTGGCGCGCTAGTACCTATTACAGGTTTTGCAAATTCGGTAACAGCCCCTGCTATTGAATATCAAACAGAGGGCTTTGTCTTAGGGGTAGGCTGTAAGATATTTGTGATAGCAGGGCCTGTTATCTTATATGGAATTGCTAGCAGCAGTGCCTTGGGGTTTTTGTATTGGTTGGCCCAGATTATTTAAATTGGCTGTCGCAACACAATTTGATAAACTCAAGGGCAGTTTTAGTTAAAAATTTATGTTTGTGATATACAATGTAATGGGGACGAGTGAAGTCCTCATTTTTTATGGGAATGATAGTTACTTTTTGCTGCTGTATGCTCTCTTCTACGAGTGTATATGGTAAAATAGAAATACCATTTCCAAGTTGGACAGCGTGAATTAAAGCGGTAGTACTACTACTTTCCCAAGTAGATAGGAAGGGTAAGCCATGGATCGCAAAGATGTGCTGTAAAAAGCTGTGAGTGGCACTACCCCGTTCTCGGAGTAAAAGGGTAAATTCTATTAAATCCTCAATCTGCACTTCTTCCATTTGCGAAAGTGGATGTTGTAGGGGGGCAATGACAACTAAATGATCACTAGAAAAGTGAATGGATTCAAATTCTTCATGATTCAGAGGGATTTCTGTTAAGGCTAAGTCGATTTCATTTCGCAAAAGTGCTTGTTCTAGGATATGTGCATTGGAAATAATCACCTTAGTCTCGACTTGACTTTGCATTTCTTGGAAACGTTTGATTAAAAGGGGGAGTTTGCTACTTCCGATGGTGACATTCGAGCCAATTTTCAAGTTACCAATCAAAAGTTGTTCCTTCAAATCTGATTCCATAGAAGTAAAAGCATCTAGAATACGCAAGGAATGAGAGTAGAAGAGATCTCCACTTTCTGTGGCATAGAGGCGCTGCTTTAGGCGTTCAAAAAATTTAGTTTTGTAGTGGTTTTCTAATTCGTGAATGGCTCTAGTTACTGCAGGCTGTGTCATATGTAAATCATAAGCTGCTTTTGTTATGCCTTTGTTCTCATATACCTTTGCAAAAATGCGAATATGTTTTAATGTCATGTGCTCCCCTTTCTTGTTCATATCAAAAATGGTATAGTATATATGAAATAATAGCATTTTACATATGAACTTGCAAGGGATAAAATGTAGAGTATATTGTGAACAAGTGGGGGCAGAGTCCCCTAAGGAAAGTAGAGGTTATTATGAAAGAGCAGGTAGATAAAAAGACTTTATGGATTTTATTTCGTTCCATGTTATATATTAGTGCATTTACCTTTGGAGGGGGCTTTGTGATCGTCACCTTTATGAAGAAAAAGTTTGTAAATGAATTACAATGGCTAGAAGAACAAGAGATGTTGGATTTAACCGCTATCGCTCAATCGTCTCCTGGTGCAATTGCTGTCAATGCAGCTATTTCTGTGGGCTTAAGAATTGCTGGGAAATTAGGAATGTTAGTTGCTGTGATAGGTACTATTATTCCGCCTATGCTTATTATTACAGTGATCTCCTTTTTCTATGCAGCCTTTGCTAGTAATCCTTATGTGGCTCTTATGTTAAAAGGGATGCAAGCAGGTGTGGCAGCTATTATTATAGATGTGGCATTTGAGTTATTTGAAAAGATTCATAAAGAGAGAAAAAGGATCAATTATCTAGTGTTAGGAGCTTCCTTTGTAGCTACCTACTTTTTTGAAATTAATGTAATCTTTATTATTCTAGTGGCCATTGTTATTGGGGTAATAAAAAGTATGGTGGAGAGAAAACAACAGGAGGTATCGCTATGATTTTATGGGAACTATTTCTTAGCTTTTTACAAGTTGGTATGTTTAGCATAGGGGGAGGTTATGCGGCTATGCCTTTGATTCAGAGTGAGGTGGTAGATAAACACGCTTGGATTAGTATGTCTGAATTTACAGACCTTATTACAATCGCAGAAATGACTCCAGGGCCAATTGCTATTAATTCAGCTACCTTTGTGGGAATTCAAGTGGCAGGTCCAATAGGAGCTTTGATTGCGACACTCGCTTGTATTTTACCTTCTCTATTTATCGTATCCCTACTTTCCTATATCTACTATAAATATAAAGAAGTAAAGGTGATTAAACATGTGTTAGCGACCTTGCGCCCAGCGGTTATAGCACTGATTGCATCTGCGGGAATTTCGATTTTGCTCTTAGTAGTTTTAGGAGAACATATGACGGAACAAGTGCAGGTGAATGTAGTGGGGCTGGTATTATTTCTAAGTTCCATAGCACTATTAAGATTTACGAAAATCAACCCGATTTTAGTATTACTCTTATGCGGAATTACAAATTTAATAATTGGAAATTTTTTTGGATTTATCTAAAAAAATTACAAGAATTTGTATATCAACTATGCTATATTCTTTACATTAACTAGCATTGGTTGAATGAACTCTCGGAATCTTTCCTATTAATTTCTAAAGAATTCAATAGTTCATTTGGCACAAGTGGG
>CAYJHO010000001.1:0-51118 GCA_964369945.1 uncultured Lachnospiraceae bacterium | reverse complement strand
GATGGAGGAAATTATGAAAAAGAAAATGATGAAACAAGTAATGGCAATGTCAGTAATATGCACATTAGCTGGAACAGGTGTTGCATGTGGCAACACAGCAGAAATGACAGAAACAACAACAGAATCTTTAGTGGAAACAACAACAGAATCTTCAGTAGAAGAATCAACAAGTGAAGTGAGTGAATCAGTAGACGAAACTTTAAAAGTAGTATCCATGGGACCGAATATTACAGAGATCTTATATAGTGTGGATGCAGGTGGCATGGTAGTGGGAAGAACAGACTATTGTGATTTTCCAGCAGAGGTATTAGAAGTAGAATCTGTAGGTGGTCTTCGCGAACCAAATATTGAGAAGATTATTGAACTGCAACCAGATGTAGTAATTGCATCTACACATTTTGAAGATGAAGTAGGTGAAAAGTTAGAGGATGCAGGAATAACCGTTGAAGTATTATATGAAGAAACAGAAGTAGAAGGCGTTTATACCATGATAGAATCCATCGGTGATTTGGTGGGAAAAGAGGAACAGGCCTCACAAGTGGTAGCAGATATGCAAGCAGCAATAGATGAAACAACACAGGCGATTGAAGGCTTAGATCCTGTAAGTGTATATTATGTGGTAGGATTTGGTGAATTTGGAGACTATACAGCTGGAGGAGATACTTTTATCCATGATATGCTAACAGTAGCAGGCGGTGAAAATGTGGCAGCGGATGTAGAAGGTTGGAACTATACCTTAGAAGCCTTGATTGAGAAAGATCCAGAATATATCATTATTCGTGCAGGCGATAAGGAAACTTTTATGAGCGATGCAAATTATGCAAATTTAACAGCTGTAAAGGAAGATCGTGTCTTTGAAATTGATAACAACTTGTTGGATAGACAAGGGGTAAGGAATGCAGAAGGAATTCAAGTAATAGCAGAAATTTTACATGCGGAGGCATTTCAATAATTTATGAAAAAACGTAACGTAATGTATGGAGGAGCTTTATTGGTGATTCTACTAGCTTTCAGTATTCTTTACGCATCTTCAGTAGGTGCGGCAGGGATTAGTCCCTTAGATAGTCTGAAAGTGATAGTGGCAGATCTAATCGGTTATGAGGTAGATGCAGTCTATCAAACAATTATATGGAATATTCGATTACCAAGGATCTTGTTGTCAGCTCTTGTGGGAGGTGCATTATCTATGGTAGGCGCAGCCTTTCAAGGGGTATTTCGAAACCCTTTGGCTGATCCACACGTACTAGGCGTTAGTTCAGGAGCTGCTCTTGGAGCTACCATTGCAATGATGTTTGGGGTGAATATTCCAATCGCAGTGCTTGGTACTACAGGGGCAGCTGCTTTTGTTTTTGCATTGGGAACAGTGTTTTTGGTTTACCAAATATCTATGATCGGTGGAATTTCCTCTTCTATTAGCATGGTATTGGCAGGAACAGCCATTGGTTCTATGTTATCTGCAGTTGTTTCTTTGCTGTTAGTGTTTCGTAGAGAAGATTTAGAAAAGGTGTATTCATGGACCTTGGGCAGTTTTTCCGCTGCAACATGGGAGAAAAATTTGTTTCTACTTATTATAGTGGGTCTCTCTAGTGTTATTTTCTTTTCACTAGCTACGGATATGGATATTTTATGTACAGGAGAAGAAGAAGCAAAGAGTTTAGGAGTAGATACTGCTAAACTGCAAAAGATTATTATCGTAGTAGCCTCTATTTTAGTAGCAGCGGCAGTTTCTGTTAGTGGAGTAATTGGTTTTGTGGGTTTGATGATTCCCCATTGTGTGCGAATGATATTTGGGCCGAGTTACAAATATTTGTTTCCATTTAGTTTATTATTAGGAGCCTCTTTTATGGTGATTTGTGACACCATAGCGAGAACGGTAGTGGAACCTACGGAGATATCGGTTGGTATTATTACTGCTTTATTTGGTGGTCCATATTTTCTATTTTTATTAGCGAAAGAGAAGGGGAAGCTTGCGTAAGATGATTGAGATTAAAGTAAAAGATTTATATTGGAATCCTACAAAGGGTGGTGCTCCTATTTCTAATTATATTTCAACCCGATTTGAAAAAGGTGGTTTTTATGGGATATTAGGACCAAACGGTAGCGGTAAAACTTCGTTTGCAAGACAAATTTTAAAATTACAGCAGGCAACCGAAGGAGAGATTCATTACGACGAGCGTGATTTAGAACATTTAGGAAGAAAAGAAATCGCACAAAACATTTCCTTTTTACCACAAAACACACAAATGAATGTTCCTTTCTCTGTTTATGAAGTAGTGAGTATGGGAAGAGCACCCTATCGTAAAAGATTTCAAAATCTTAGCATAGAAGATAAGAGTATTATAGAGGAAGCAATGGAATATAGCAATTGTAGTCATCTGAGAGATCGAAGTATTATGACTCTTAGTGGCGGAGAAAGGCAACGCGTGTTAATTGCTAGAACGATTGCCCAACGTACTCCATTTGTGGTGTTAGACGAACCGATTTCAGCATTGGATATCAAGCATCAAATAGAATTGATGCATACATTGAAAGAGTTAAACGAAAAGAATGGAGTCACTGTGATTGCTATCTTGCATGATTTAAATATGGCAGCCAACTTTTGTAGCCATATTGTATTGATGAAGGATGGGCAAATATATAAAGAAGGTGAAGTAGACGAAGTTTTAGATGAATCGATTTTAGAACAAGTCTATGATATAAAATTTCAAAAGATACAAAAAAATGAACAAGGAAGTATGATCATTATGCCTCAATTTTGAGAGAGAAAGAAATGGGTAACAAAATGGAAGAGCGTTTACACATCTTATGGACAAATAGTAATCTAAATACCGCACATAAAATGGTATTTATGTATGGAATCAATGCTAAGAAAGTAGGTTGGTGGGAAGAGGTAACCATTATTATCTGGGGAGATACAGCAAGGCTAGTTGCAGAAGATGAAGGGATTCAAGAGAAAATTAAGATGGCATTGCATGTAGGCGTTAAGGTATCCGCTTGCATTGCTTGCGCAACAGAGTTTGGAGTAGTGGAACAGCTAGAGGCACAAGGGATTGAATTGATTCCTTGGGGACTTCCATTAACTGAGTTAATTAAGGGAAAAGCGCCACTTATTACGATTTAAGAGAAGAATTGAAATTTAAACACAAAAAAAGATAGCAGATTTGCTATCTTTTTTAGAGCGCGAGACGGGGATCGAACCCGCGACCCCCTCCTTGGCAAGGAGGTGCTCCACCGCTGAGCCACTCACGCATATATATATGTCTTAAGCACAAGTAATAATATACAATAGCTGAGTGGCTTTGTCAACAGTTTTTTGAAAAAATATAATTACAAAATTAATCGCAAATTTGGTGTTCTGGTGGTGCATAAATAGAAAAGAGTTTTAAAGGTCCATTTCCTGTATTTATAATATTGTGCCATGTGCCCGCGGGAATAATAATAGAACAATTTGGACAAATAGCCTCACGAACCTCTAGTTCATGCTTGTGGTTTCCAAGGCAGACACAACCGCTACCACTTTCCACATAGATAAACTGATCCACTAACTCATGTCGTTCTAATCCAATATCACAACCAGGTGGGATGCACATAACTGTTAGTTGAAGATGTTCCCCAGTCCAAAGTTCCTTTCTAAATTGTTGATTATGTAAAGTAACTTCTTTTAAATTTGCCATATAAAATTCTACTGGTGGCTGGCAAGATTCTCTTCGATCACCACAGGTACAATCTCTTTTATACGGAGAGCGCCCTTTGCAGTATGGACAGTCGTAATGTACATAGTAAGATTTCATGATTTCCTCCATTTTTATTTGTTTTTTTAATATATGTAAAAATATCTATACTGTGAACTAAAAAAAATAAAAAAATATTAAAAAACTCAAAATAAATATTTACACAATTGCGAGATATGCTATAATAAAGGTGAACAATTGCGGTGTTAGCGCTTGCGTAATTGGGCGATTTGTAACCATATAAATACTTTATGTCACAATTATTAAGTTTGGCAAAAGTCCACAAAAGAGAAAGAGAGGTTTTATATGTCATTCGATAAATTATTTAGAACATTTAAAGAAACATTTATGAGGGCAGATGTAAGTGAATTTGATGACAAGGTCACATTTGAGTTTCAGGTAAATGGTGAAGGTGAAGGTGTTTTTTCTGTTGAAATCGTAGACGGTGATATTATTATAGAACCAACAGAAAATGTAGAGAGAGATGCGCTATTGATAGCTAGTGGTAATACTATATGGGAAATTTGCCAAGGTAATTTAGATCCTATGCTTGCTTTTGCAGTAGGAAGGATGAAAATTGTAGGCAATATTCAAAAGGCAAAATTAATTTGTAAGTTATATTCTACTATAAGTGATTAAAAAAGATTGACAGAGAGCAAGAAGTGTTGTATATTTTTTTCATACGAAATACTTTGATGTTCAAAGTATTAGGAAAATGAGAAAAGGAGACATGAACAATGTTTGAAAAAGTAGTAGAGATTATCGCAGATCAATTAGGTGCTGATGCAGCAAGCATCACAAATGAAACATCTTTTAAAGAGGATTTAGGAGCAGATTCATTAGATTTATTTCAATTAGTAATGGCTTTTGAAGAAGAATATGAAATTGAAATTCCAGCTGAAGATTTAGAGACAATCACAACAGTTGGTGCAATTATCGAATATATGAAAAACAAAGGTGTAGAGGCATAAGTAATGAAAACAAGAATTACTGAGCTTTTAGGCATACAATACCCTGTTATTCAAGGGGGGATGGCTTGGGTTGCAGAGCATAATTTAGCAGCTGCAGTTTCTGAAGCGGGTGGACTTGGCATTATTGCCGCAGGAAGTGCACCCACAGAAATTGTCAGAGAGGAAATTAGAAAAGCGAAGCAACTTACATCAAAACCAATTGGTGTAAATGTAATGCTTTTGAATCCGAATTCAGATGAAGTTGCACAGGTGCTAGTGGAAGAAGGCGTTGAAGTAGTTACTACAGGTGCTGGAACGCCAGAGCGTTTTATGGAACTTTGGAAGAATGCAGGAGTAAAAGTGATTCCAGTTGTAGCTAGTGTTGCTATGGCTAAGAGAATGGAACGAGCAGGAGCAGATGCAGTGGTTGTAGAGGGTATGGAAGCAGGTGGCCATATAGGTAGTGCTACTACAATGACTTTAGTACCTCAAATTGTTGATGCAGTTAATATTCCAGTAATTGCAGCAGGAGGAATTGGTGATGGCCGCGGGATGGCAGCAGCATTTATGTTAGGAGCTGAAGCGATTCAGGTTGGAACTAGATTTATCGTAGCAGATGAAT
The DNA here is from genome assembly GCA_964369945.1 of uncultured Lachnospiraceae bacterium. Taxonomy (GTDB): domain Bacteria; phylum Bacillota; class Clostridia; order Lachnospirales; family Lachnospiraceae; genus RGIG6307. The sequence goes on along the minus strand of CAYJHO010000001.1, from coordinate 45,815 downwards.
CAATCGTACATGAAAATTACAAAAATCGTGTTATTAAAGCAAAGGATATCGATTCTGAAGTCACAGGAATGAGTACTGGACATCCAATCCGATTACTTAGAAATGCAATGACAAGAGAATACTTGAAAAAAGAGCGCGAAGGCGCCACTTTCGAAGAGTTAGAATTGATGACATTAGGTGCTTTAAGAAACGCAGTAATCGATGGGGACATCGTAAATGGTTCTGTTATGGCAGGTCAGATAGCAGGTCTGATTAGCAAGAAACAAAGCTGTGCAGAAATTATACAAGATTACATAAGAGAAGCGTCTCAATTAATGGGACTATAAAAGGTCGGTGAAAGCCGACCTCTTTATTAGATAGTAAAAGGTTTGAAATTCAAAGTAAAAGGTTGGGTGTATTATGAGTAAAATCGCATTTATATTTCCGGGTCAAGGTGCCCAATATGTTGGAATGGGAAAAGATTTCTACGAGCAACATGAGATATCTAAGGCAGTAATAGATAAGGCAGAGGAAGTGACAAAGCTTCCATTAAAAGAAATTTTATTTGAAGAAAATGATAAAATAAATGTTACAGAGTATACACAAATAGCCATTTTGGCAACAGAGATAGCGATTCTTAGAGTGGTAGAATCTCTAGGCATTACACCAGCAGTAACTGCTGGATTAAGTCTAGGAGAATATGGTGCTTTAGTAGCTAGTAAAACGATAGGGGAAGAAGAAGCCTTCGACCTTATTAGAAAACGAGGAATTTATATGCAAGAAGCATATCCGGTAGGTGGAGCAATGGCTGCAGTACTAGGAGCGGAAGCATCTTTAATAGAAGAAATATGTGAAAAAGTAGACGGTATTGTTTCGATTGCAAACTATAACTGTCCAGGGCAAATTGTAATAACAGGAGAAGAAAAAGCTGTTTTTGATGCTATGGAAGCATTAAAAGAAGCAGGTGTAAAGCGCTGTATCCCATTAAAAGTAAGTGGACCATTCCATTCAGCACTTTTAAAAGGAGCAGGAGAAAAATTAGCACAAGCACTAGAGCTTGTAAGCATACAAAAGCCTGCAGTTCCTTATATTACAAATGTAACAGCTGACTATGTAACAGAAGTAGAACCAGTAAAAGGCTTATTAGCTAGTCAAGTTTCAAGTAGTGTACGTTGGCAACAATCCATTGAGAAAATGTTAGAAGATGGTGTGGATACCTTTGTAGAAATTGGACCAGGGAAAACATTGAGTGGTTTTATGAAGAAAATCAATAAGGATGTAACATGTATCAATATTGATAAAGTAGAAGATTTAGAAACGTTGAAAGAATTAGTATAGAGTGGAGAGAGAGATGTTAGAAGGAAAAGTAGCCTTAGTAACTGGGGCATCACGTGGAATAGGTAGAAGTATTGCATTGAAATTAGCAGAGCAAAAAGCAAAGGTTGTAGTAAACTATAACGGCAGTGCTGATAAGGCAAACGAAGTAGTGGAAGAAATAAAAAGCTTAGGTGGAGAAGCGATTGCATACCAATGCAATGTTTCTGATTTTGCAGCTTGTGAAACTATGATAAAGGATGTCGTAAAAGAATTTGGAAGAATTGATTTATTGGTAAACAACGCAGGAATCACAAAGGACAACTTAATCCTTGGAATGAAAGAAGAAGAGTTTGATTCTGTGTTAGATATTAATCTAAAAGGAACGTTTTGTACTTGTAAGCATATTTCAAAAGTGATGCTAAAGCAAAAATCAGGAAAAATCATTAATATTTCTTCTGTATCAGGAGTTCTAGGAAATGCAGGGCAAGCCAACTATTCGGCATCGAAAGCGGGAGTAATAGGATTAACAAAATCATTAGCAAGAGAACTAGCAAGCAGAAATATTTTGGTAAATGCTATCGCACCTGGATTTATTGAAACAGATATGACAAGCCATTTTGCTGAGGGAATGAAGGAAGCTCTTTGTGAGCAAATCTTACTTAAGAGAATGGGACAGGCAGAAGATATAGCAAATACAGTACTATTTTTAGCAAATAGTGATTATATAACAGGACAAGTGATCAATGTAGATGGCGGAATGGCAATCTAGGAACACGCAGTTGGAGGGTGAAATGAAGAAAAGAGTAGTGATTACAGGAATGGGAGCGATTACTCCTATTGGAAATAGTGTAGAGAAATTCTGGGAGAATATTAAAGCAGGAAAGCATGGTTTTGGTGAAAATACAAAATTTGATACCACAGATTATAAGTGTAAAATAGCAGCAGAGATAAAGGATTTTGTAGCCAAAGATTATATGGATCCTAAAGCAGCAAGAAGAATGGAAGATTTTTGCCAATATGCAGTAGCTGCAGCAAAAGAAGCAATGGAACAGTCAGGACTTAACATGGAAGAGATGGATCCTTTTAGAGTAGGTTGTGCCGTAGGTTCTGGAATTGGATCTTTACAAGTATTTGAAAAAGATCATGCAAAATTATTGGACAAAGGGCCTTCTAGAGTTAATCCACTGTTGATTCCACTTATGATTTCAAATATGGCAGCAGGGAATGTTTCCATTCAATATGGTTTAAAAGGAAAGAGCATCAATGTAGTAACTGCTTGTGCAACAGGGACAAACTGTATTGGGGAAGCTTTTAGAACAATCCAATATGGAGATGCAGATGTTATGGTTGCAGGCGGGACAGAGGCTTCTATTACACCAGTAGGAATTGCTGGATTCCAATCCTTAACTGCCTTAAGTAGCAGCAATGACCCAGATTCTTGCTCGACTCCTTTTGATGTAAATCGTAGTGGTTTTGTTATGGGCGAAGGTGCAGCAATTGTAGTATTAGAAGAATACGAACATGCAAAGAAAAGAGGAGCAAATATCTTAGCAGAAATCGTAGGATATGGAACTTCTTCCGATGCTTTCCACATTACGTCTCCAGCAGAAGATGGTAGTGGTGCAGCAAAAGCTATGTTAAATGCAGTAGAAGATGCAGGAATTGAGAAAGAAGAAATTACTTATATCAATGCCCATGGTACTAGCACTCATCACAATGATTTGTTTGAAACTAGAGCAATTCATACCGCTTTTGGAGAACATGCAAAAGAGATTAAAATTAACTCTACAAAATCCTTTGTAGGTCACTTATTAGGAGCAGCAGGAGCAATCGAGGCAATCGCAGCAATTAAGCAATTACAAGAAGGATATATTCATCAAACATTAGGTTTGGTAGAAGTGGATCCAGAGTGTGATTTAGATTATTGCCAAAAGCCAGTAAACAAAGAGATACACTATGCACTAAGTAATTCACTAGGTTTTGGTGGACATAATGCAACTATCTTATTAAAGAAATGTGAAGAATAGAAAGAGGTCAATATGGCAGTATTAAATACAAAACAAATTATGGATATTATCCCACATCGCCAACCTTTTCTATTGTTAGATACGATAGAAAGTTTGGAACCAGGCATTAAGGCAGTAGGAAAAAAATGCGTTACCTATAACGAACCTTTTTTTGCAGGACATTTTCCAGCAGAACCAGTTATGCCAGGCGTATTAATTATAGAAGCATTAGCACAAGCTGGTGCGGTAGCTCTTCTTAGCCAAGATAGCTTTAAAGGGAAAATCGCATATTTTGCAGGAATCAACAATGCAAAATTCAAAGGAAAAGTTTCACCAGGGGATGTTTTAACATTAGAAACAGAAATTATTAAATGTAAAGGTCCTATTGGGGTTGGAGAAGCGAAAGCTTATGTAGATGGCAAAGTTGTTTGCCAAGCAGAACTAACCTTTGCAATTGGAATGTAGGAAAGGGGCGGTATCTATATGCCATTAAAATTTTGGAAAACAAAACAAGAGGAAGAGCAAGTAGAAAAGATAGAAATGACCACTTGTCCCACCTGTGGAAATGAACTAGAAAAAAGTAAAGTAGCGCATAATTTTAATGAATGTTATGAATGTGGACATTATTTTAGAATTAGTGCCCCAAGCCGTATTAAGATGATTGCAGATAGAGGGACTTTTGAAGCTTGGTTTGAAGATATGCCAATTAGTAATCCATTGTCATTTCCTGGATATGAAGAAAAGTTGCAAGAAGCAAGAGAGAAAACTGGGTTAACGGAAGCCGTTACAGTAGGATCGTGCAAAATTAATAATGAAGCAGCTATATTAGGTGTATGTGATGCTAGATTTATGATGTCAAGTATGGGACATGTAGTAGGAGAGCGTATCACAAGGGCAGTGGAAAAAGCAACGGAAATGAAACTTCCATTTTTTCTATTTTGTTGTTCTGGTGGAGCTAGAATGCAAGAGGGTATTATCTCTTTGATGCAAATGGCTAAAACTAGTGCGGCACTAAAGAAACATTCCGATGCAGGATTATTATACGTACCAATTTTAACAGATCCTACCACTGGTGGAGTAACAGCCTCTTTTGCTATGCTAGGAGATATTATATTGGCAGAAGCTGGAGCTTTAATTGGTTTTGCAGGACCTAGAGTAATTGAACAAACTATTGGACAAAAATTACCAGAAGGATTCCAGAGAGCTGATTTTCAATTAAAGCACGGATTTGTAGATAAGATTGTAAAAAGAGCAGAAATGAAAGAAACTCTTTATCATTTTATTAAAATGAATCAAGTGACTAAGTTTGCGGATTTTGACCCTACTAAGATAGTGACAGAAGACCCTACAGAGGTAGCAAAAGAGTTGGCTTCTCAAGATGTTGGAAAAACTCCTTGGGAAAAGGTGAAAGCTTCTAGACAAACAGACCGTCCAGGAACCCTAGATTATATTGCTGCTACTTTTGATAATTTCATTGAGTTACATGGGGATAGATACTATGCAGATGATTCTGCTATTGTGGGCGGGATTGGATATCTAGATGGCCAGGCCGTTACCGTAATTGGTATTGAAAAAGGGCGTGATGGTATTGATTGTCTGAATCGTAATTTTGGTATGCCATCTCCAGATGGATATCGAAAAGCTCTTAGACTTATGAAGCAGGCTGAAAAATTTGGTAGACCTGTGATTACTTATGTAAACACAGCAGGAGCTTATCCAGGGATGGAAGCAGAAGAGCGTGGACAAGGAGAGGCTATTGCAAAGAACCTATATGAAATGGCAACGATGACAGTGCCTATTTTAACCATATTAATTGGAGAAGGCGGTAGTGGTGGTGCCTTAGCTTTAGCGGTAGGAAATGAAGTTTGGATGCTAGAACATTCTATTTATTGTATTCTTTCGCCAGAAGGTTTTAGCTCTATTCTATGGAAAGATAAAACAAGAGCAGAAGAAGCCTCAGGTGTTATGAAAATAACAGCAGAGCATCTAAAAGATTTGGGTGTGATTGAGAAGATTGTTCCAGAATACGGTGGAGCTAATGCTCAAACTTTTACATCAATTTCTAAATTTATGAAGGCAAATATCAAGCAATTTTTGACGAAGTATGATACAATGAGTGCAGAAGAAATTGTTACACAAAGAATCAATAGATTCCGAGTGTTTTAAGGAGAAATAACATGACATTGACTATTGGAAATAAAATAGCGCCGATTCCTGTCATTCAAGGTGGGATGGGAGTAGGCGTAAGCTTGTCAAATCTTGCAGGTGCCGTAGCAAAAGCAGGTGGGATAGGAGTGATTAGTACTGCCCAAATTGGATTTAGAAAGCCTGAATTTGCAAAGAATCCAATACAAACCAACTTATTAGCGATCAAAGAAGAAGTAGAAAAGGCAAGAGCCATTGCACCAAAAGGTATTATTGGTGTTAATATTATGGTTGCCACAAGAGACTACAAAGAGTATGTAAAAGCAGCAATAAAGGCTGGGGTAGATCTGATTATTTCAGGAGCAGGTTTACCAGTAGAATTACCAGCGATTGCAAAAGAGGAGAATAGTAATGTTGCATTAGCTCCTATTGTTTCTAGTAAGAAAAGTTTACAAGTAATTGTTCAATATTGGATGAAAAAGTATCAAAAGCTTCCAGATGCGGTAGTAATTGAAGGTCCTTTAGCGGGAGGACATCTAGGGTTTTCGAACGAAGATATTGATGCCTATTTAGGTGGAGAGAAAAAGTTTGAAGATGAAGTAAAAAGTATTATTTCACAAGTAAGAAGTTATGAAACTGAGTATAGCGCAAAAATACCTGTAGTAGTAGGTGGTGGTGTTTATGATAGAGAAGACATGGAGCGTGTATTAGCACTAGGAGCAGATGGAGTACAAGTAGGAACACGCTTTGTGACTACCTATGAGTGTGATGCTCATGATAATTACAAGCAGACCTATATTAATGCAAAAGAAGAAGATATTGTAATTGTGAAGAGCCCAGTAGGGATGCCAGGGCGTGCGATTGTAAATAAATTTATGTCAGAAAATGAAGGGAAAATGGGCTATACAGGTCCATGTAGACTTTGTTTGGCGAAATGTGATAAAACTAAGATTCCATACTGTATTACAAATGCACTGATTAATGCGGCCCTAGGTAATACGGACGAGGCATTGCTGTTTTGCGGAAGCAATGCATATAGAGCAACAAAATTAGAACATGTAGCGGATATTATGAAAGAGTTTGCTATATAAAATAAAGGTGGTAAATAGTCTTATGACAACAAAAATATTAGGAACTGGTAGTGCCCTTCCAAATCGTATCATGAGAAATATTGATTTGGAGCAATATGTAGAAACTTCGGATGAGTGGATACGTTCTAGAACGGGAATTGGAGCTAGACATATCGCAACTACAGAAACTACAACATCGCTTTCTGTAGAAGCTTCTAAGAAAGCTTTAGAAGCAGCAGGTATACTAGGGGAAGATTTAGATATGATTATTGTAGGAACTTTATCTGGTGATAAAGCTACTCCTTCTACAGCTTGTGAAGTACAAGCAGAATTAGGAGCAGATAAAGCGGTAGCCTTTGATATCAATGCAGCTTGTTCTGGGTTTCTGTTTGCAATTCAAACAGCTCATGCATACCTATCCATAGGAATGTGTGAAAGGGTGCTAGTAGTTGGAGCAGAAGTATTATCTAAGTTGATGGATTGGGAAGATAGAGGGACTTGTATTCTTTTTGGTGATGGCGCAGGTGCAGCAGTGCTAGGAAGAGGAGAAAAAGGGATATTATCCATGATACAAGGTTCTGATGGAACAAAAGGACCTATCCTTTATTGTGATGGTAGGGAAATTTCAAATCCATATTTTAAAAGTGAAGGACCATTAGGATATATTACAATGAATGGTCAAGAAGTGTTTAAATTTGCGGTAAGAACAGTTCCGATTGCGATTAATCAAGCCTTAGAAAAAGCAGGACTACATAAGGATGAAATAGACTTATATCTATTACACCAAGCCAATGTAAGGATTCTAGAAGCAGCAGCCAAGAAATTAGAGCTTAGTTTGGATAAGTTTCCAACCAATCTTGAGCGAGTTGGCAATATGTCAGCAGCGAGTGTACCAGTTCTTTTAGATGAAGTAGTAAGAGCAGGTGGTATCAAGAACGGAGATAAGGTTGTTCTTGCTGGATTTGGCGCTGGAATGACTTGGGGTGTGGTAGTTTTAGAATGGTAAAATCGAGCCATCTAGGGGGCATATCCTAGGTGGCTTATCATAAAAAATATGGATATTTAAATAAAATAAAAATTATTAAAAAAAATTAAGAAAAAGTGTTGACAAATAAAACTCAGAATGGTATATTATCATAGTCGGTTGTAACGAGAGAACAAACGGGATCTTAGCTCAGCTGGGAGAGCATCTGCCTTACAAGCAGAGGGTCACAGGTTCGAGCCCTGTAGGTCCCACTTTTAAGACTGACAAATTGAATATGGCGAGATAGCTCAGTTGGCTAGAGCACATGGTTCATACCCATGGTGTCGGGGGTTCGAATCCCTTTCTCGCTACTTTAAGATTCTTGGATTTCATTTGAAGTTTGGGGGTCTTATTTTTTTCTATTAATAACTTATAAATAAAAATGCTGTGGTTTAAAATCACAGCATTTTCTTTTGTAAGTTATTTTGTTATTAACGTTCCGGCATTTCCAGCAATGGCGTCTTTGATACGAGCCATAGAGGTAATCAATACTTTGCCAGTAGGGACAGCGTCAAGATAAGTAAGAGCTGCTTGAATCTTAGGAAGCATCGTGCCAGAGCCAAATTCTCCTGCTTCTGCATAGCGTGTTGCATCTTGTGTCGTAAGAGTACTGAGAGCTTCTTGGGTGTCTTTGCCAAAGTTTAGGTATACTTGATCTACATTGGTTAGAATTACTAACATGTCAGACTGTAGCTCTGCGGCTAGCTTACCAGCAATAGAATCCTTCTCGATTACGGCAGAAGCTCCTTTTAATTGGTGATTTTGTTCGATAACAGGAATTCCACCACCACCACAAGCAATGACTGCTTGATCAGCATTTACTAGTACTTTGATAGTTTCTAGCTCGATAATCTTAAGTGGTGTAGGCGCAGCAATAACTCGTCTAAAACCTTTCGATTCATCTTCTACAACATAATTTCCTTTGTTCACTTCTAATTCAGCTTCGTCAGCATTCATATATCTACCAATAATCTTGCTTGGTTCATAGAAAGCTTCATCATAGGGATCTACGCTAACCTGTGTTAGGATAGTACTAACTGGTTTACTGATTCCTCTAGAAACTAATTCAGAACGTAGAGAATTTTGTAAGTCATAGCCAACATAACCTTGACTCATTGCGTTACAAACGCTCATAGGAGCTGCTGTGTAGTCACTGTACATTTTGTGCAAATTACTCATAGCCTTATGAATCATACTAATTTGTGGACCGTTTGAGTGAGTGATTGTTAATTGATAGTTTGCCTCTACTAAGTCAGCTAAGGCCTTAGCTGCTATTTTTACTCGGTCTAATTGCTCATTAGTAGTATAACCTAATGCATCATGACCTAGGGAAACAACGATTTTTTGTTTGCTCATGAATATAACCTCCATACTGTCTAATATAATAGTTAATTATAACATCAAAACTTTGCTTTGTATACGAAATTGTTAACATATTACTTGCGAAAAAGAAGGAAAAGAGGTATCTTTAAAGAGAAGTAAGAATGAGAAAGAAGGAAGACAAATGACAAAGAATTTAACAGAAGGAAGTCCAGGGAAACTTATTTTTAGTTTTGCCATGCCAATTCTGGTAGGAATATTGTTTCAACAATTTTATAGTATGGTGGATGCTATTGTTGTGGGACAGTTTTTAGGAACGGAAGCACTAGCAGGAGTAGGAAGCACAGGAAGTATTAACTTTTTAATTATAGGATTTGGAATCGGTGTTTGTAGTGGCTTTGGTATTCCGATTGCCCATAGATTTGGAGCAGGGGATATGGACGGTTTGCGAAAGAACATAGGGAATGGGAGTATATTGGCAATTGGAATATCAATTGTAATGTCCATTAGTACCTTTTTATTATGCAATCAGATTTTGATGTGGATGCAGACTCCAGAGGAAATCATGCATCATGCTTATAGCTATATATCAATTATTTTCTTAGGTGCTCCTGTGATTTTTCTCTATAATATGGCGGCTTGCATTATAAGGGCAATAGGAGATAGTAAGACTCCGGTTTATTTTCTATTATTATCTTCTGTGATTAATATTGTTTTGGACTTTGTATTTATAGCAGGTATTGGAATGGGAGTAGAAGGTGCAGCGATTGCAACGGTAATTTCACAACTGATTTCTGGTGTAGCTTGTGTGGTCTTTATGCTAAGAAAATTTGAAATATTACGATTAAGCAAGCAAGATTTTGCATTGGATCAGCATGTGGTAACAAGGTTGTTAGGAACAGGAATCCCTATGGGACTTCAATATTCTATTACAGCAATAGGTAGTGTTGTACTACAAACTGCGGTCAATGGTTTGGGAGCCTTGGCGGTTGCAGCCATGACAGCTGGAGGGAAATTGAATTTACTACTTTGCTGTCCTACGGATGCCTTAGGGGTTGCAATGGCGACTTACATGGGACAAAATGTAGGGGCAAAGAAAATGGAGAGATTGAATCCTGGAATTAAGGTAGCACATTTCTATGGATTTATTTACTCCCTTATTGCAATGTCTGTGGTATGGGTGTTTGGAGAGAAATTGTTATTATTATTTATACAACCATCAGAAATTGGAATCATAGGGGATGCTATGACTTTGCTCAAAATAAATTCCGTTGCTTATCCGTTGCTAGTTATTGTCAATGTAGTTCGTTTTTCTATCCAAGGAATGGGATTTAGTACTTTTGCTATGTTAGCTGGGTTGATGGAAATGATAGCTAGGACTTTAGGAGCAGTTCTTCTAATTCCTGCTTTTGGTTTTTTAGGAGCTTGTTTTGGGAATGCTCTTGCATGGATTTTTGCAGATATATTCTTAATACCAGCATATTTTTATACAAAGAAAAAGATTGAGATGAGACTGAAAAGAGGCTATGAGTAAAGCACAAGTTTATTTTGTAATGGGACTTTTAGTATTAGCGGGAATTTTAAATTCATTTTATGAGGATGTTCAAAGTGCGACTTTTATAAGTGCACTTGGTGGGACGATAGCCACTGCCATATATATAGGTATTTTCTTTTCTTGGATGATTTCGATTTATCAAAGAATCATGGAAAAGCAGATTAGAGATTACCTATTGGCAATTGGGTTTATGATGCTTACTTGGATGGCTCTTAGGTGGATTCGTTGGAGAGCATTAGAGTATGTGATATGGGAGAATAGGGTGGCATGGTATCTGTACTATATTCCTTCTATACTGATACCTTTGCTCTTCTTTTTTGTTGCCTTACATGCCAATCAAAAAGAAGGATATACGATGAACAAGTGGTGGAAATTGCTTTATATTCCTAGTATATTCGGCATTTTCCTAGTGCTAAGTAATGATTGGCATCAATTGGTATTTCAGTTGGATTTAGAACAGTTAGAAAGTGGACAAGATAGAAGTTATGGAATAGGATATTATTTTGTAATGGTATATACCACCTTTTTGATTCTAGGAACTACTCTTGTTTTATTAAAACAAAAAAAGAGGATGTTAGGGAAACCACTGATTGTGATATTTGCAACATTCCTTTATGGGATATGCTATGTAGTAGACCGATCCTTTAGCCAATACTTTATGGATTTTACTTTATTTTCTTGTATGGCTGTTATGGCCTTTTGGGAAGCTTGCATACAGGAGAGGTTATTACTATCGAACAAAGGTCATTTGGATTTTTTTGCCAAAGCTGATATAGGCGTGCAGATTTTAGATTGGGAAGGAAACGGCAACTATGCCAGTGTCCAAGCGAAACAGGTAAGTGCTATAGAGTTTCAAAGTTTGGTGGCAGAAAAGACGATAGAAGTTGAGGAAAATCAAATATTACATATGGAAATTATGGAGGAAGGGTATCTGATATATAGTGATGATATCAGTAGCATTCGTGACTTGATGAGATCCTTAGAGAAGGTATACGAAGAATTAACAGAGGATGTGGAACTTTTAGAAAGAGAGAGGATTGAAACAGAACATAGCCTTAGGTTGAAAGAACAAAAGAAGCTCTATGCAGTAGTATGGAATACGATTGCGCCACAGAGCGAAGCAGTGAAACAAAGACTAGATAAAAGCAGAAAAGCAAATGGGAAAGAAAAGGTGCAGTTACTATATGAAATAGGAATTTTATCTGTGTATATGAAAAGGAAAATTAATTTATCTATTTCGGCTCAAGGTGCCAAAGTGGTACAGGCATTTGAGTTGAAAAGAGCAATAGAGGAAAGCTTTCAAATGTTACAACTGAGAACAAACGCTTTGTTCTTTTATTTGGAACAAGATTTTACATTAGATGTTTATTTGGCAATATCTCTTTATGACTTATACCAGAAAATAGTAGAGTTAGGCGAGTTTCAAGTGGAACTACTACTCATATCTTTGGATCAAAAAGAAGGAGAAGTACGATGTACATTTCAGTTGGGGAAAAAGAGTCTTAGTTTCTTAGATAGATTAATACAATATGAGAAAGAACAAAGAGAGGAATTACGATTTAAAGTAGAGATAGAAGTGGAAGAGGATATGTACTATATTAAGGTGAGAGGAGTCAGCTGCGTATGAGTTATTCTTTGTTAGGTATTGAAGCAAGGGCTTATGTACTTACTTTGGTTATACTAGCCTTTTTTCTTGTGTTTCTTGCAGCAATTGCCTATCTTAAGTTAAGCAAAGGGAAGGCATTGAACGTTGTTTATAGTATCATTACCTTACTCTATTTAGTGGATGTAGCAGCTTTGATGGAGTTGAATCGTTATAGAAGAGAGGGCTATGATTTTCATTTAAGCATCCTAGGTCGATACTTAGATGCACTTCCCGTTACCCATCATATTGCCTTTGCGAGTGTAGGAATCCTAGTAGCAGTTGTGGGGATGATAAGATTATTTTCTAAAGTTCAGGTGAAATACAAGCCTTATATTATTAAGCATGCATTGGAAAATATTCCGATAGGATTGGCTTTTTTTTCTGAGGTGGGAGATTTATATTTGTCTAATAAGATGTTTTTATCTGTTTGTCATAACTTACTTCAAGTTGGGATAGATCATGGAAATGAAATTTGGGAGGAAGTTCTCAAACTTCAAGGCTCTAATTGCTGTGTGAATCAAGGCGTGGAACCAGCATTTGAATTAGGGAATGGAGAGGTTTGGCAGTTTTCAAAAAGTAGAATAGAACTAGAAGGGAAAGTGTTTACACAGATAAAGATTAGTAATATTACAAAATGGTATAGATTGACAAAAGATATAGACCTTATGAATGAGAAATTAGAGGCGCAAAAGAGACGACTTAAATTATGGATAGAAGAAGCAGAAAGAAATGCAAAAGAGCAAGCTATCCTAGATACTAAAATTCAGTTTCATGACGAATTTGGACAACTTCTGATTCAATCGAAGTTAGCGCTAGAAACGGAAACTGATGAAAAACAGTTACATTGGTTGCTGTCACAGTGGAGCCAAGTGGCTATTAAATCTAGCATGCCGATAACAGATCAGATAGAAAGTTTAAGTGTTAAACAAATCGAAAATTTGGCGAAGAGCTTATCTTGTAAGATAAAAATGCAAGGAAAACTACCAGAATATAGTGAAAAAAGAGGGATTTTCTTATTTGCAATAAATGAAATGTTGAAAAATGCAGTATTTCATGCAAAAGCAAAGGAACTAAGTGTTATTTGTAGAAGAAAAGAAGATTGGATTTCTCTGTTGGTTGAGAACACAACTAGGAAAAGGCAAGTAACCGTCATGGAAGGCGGTGGATTGTTAGCGGTTAGAGAAAAGGTAGAACGACTAGGAGGCTCTATGACAGTATCAGGTGGGGACAAAGTGAGCTTATATATTGTAATGAAGGATTAAATGTGCCAATTGGCACATTTTTTTTTGTTCCGTACTTCTGTATGATATTGGTATAATGAAAGAGAGGGAAGACTATGGGATTATTTGATAAAAAATATTGTGATGTATGTAGTGAGAAGATTGGTTTATTAGGAAATAGAAAGTTAGAAGATGGAAATCTATGCAAGGATTGTGCAAAGAAATTATCACCTTTTTTTGATGATCGAAGAGGTTCCACTGTGGAAGAAATAAAAGAGCAGCTTGTTTATCGAGCAGAAAATGAAGAAAAGGTAAAAGAGTTTAATCCAACGAAGGTAATTGGTGGAAATCAAATGATTTGCATCGATGAAGATAGTAAGACCTGGATTTTTTCAAGGAGTAGGAAGTGGAGAGAAAACAATCCAGATATTATTTCCTTCTCACAAGTGACAGGATGTGATATTGATATTGAAGAAGGAGAGCGAGAGCTTTACCGTGAAGTAGATGGACGCAGAGAAAGTTACGAACCACCGAGATATGATAAGTATTACAATTTCAATATGACAATTTATATAAACTCACCTTGGTTTGATGATATTAGATTTCAATTAAATGACGATGAAATCGATAGTAAATTTTCACCAGAATTTAAAGAAGCAGAAAGGGACGGGGAAGAAATTAAGGGAATACTGATGGGAATTAGAGAAGAAGCTAGGCAAGCGGTGATAGATGCAAATACACCAAAAGTAGCAAGTACCTGCCCTCATTGCTATGCAACCACAATGCCAAATGACAATAATTGTTGTGAATATTGTGGTGGGGCATTATCATAAGTATTTGAAATCCTAGAATCTTTGTGCTACAGTTAATCTATAAAAAGTGTGAATTCTTAATGAGGTGATTATGTACCAAGTATTGATTGTAGACGACCAGAAAAGTTCAAGAGAACTGATGCGATATCTTTTGTTAGAAGATTCCAATTATCAAGTAGTGGGGCTTCTTGATGAGGCTAGTAAAGCCCAAGAGTTTTGTGAGAAACAAAGGGTAGATATCATTTTAATGGATATTTATACAGGAAAAAAGGAGCAGGGACTCGAAGTATCAAGATTAATCAAAGCTAGCTTTCCCAATATTAAAATTATTATCGTTACTTTTCTTGTGGAATCACTTCATATAGAACAGGCTAAGAAATTCGGGTTAGAAGGATTTTGGTACAAAGATCATAGTAAAGAGTCTTTGTTAGAGATTATGAAGAGGGTATTAGAGGGAGAAAAGGTATTCCCAAGTGAAGCACCTAAAGTAATGGTAGGTCTAGCAAAAGCTACCGAATTTACGAAGCAAGAATTGAAAATCGTAAAGAGTATCGTAAATGGTTATTCCTATCAAGAAATTTGCGAAAGACTAGAAATCTCTAGAAGTACTCTAAATTTTCATATAGCAAACATTAAGAGTAAAACAGGGTATGACAATATCTTGAAAGTAGCAGTGGATGTAGCAATGCAGAAATTTATCATAGCAGATGGCTACGATGGATCGTAGTAGAATATTAAAAGTATAGCATATGGAAAAGGAAGCTTTGCCTTAGGGTGAGGCTTCCTTTTTAGCATGGATTAAGTAAAAACTAATAAAACCTATACAAATGTGTAGGGTGTAACTACTAAAAATTTGATAAAATAATATTAAATTATACTGAGAAAATGGGGGAGGAGCTATGAGAAAGATTTATGTGATTTTGTTTTGTATGCTGATTTTTATTCGTACGATTCCGGCCCAAGCAGAGGGGGGATTACGGGAGTTAGAGCAAGGAAAGAATGCTATCCTTTATGAATCACAAGCAAGGTTGTTAGAAGATGAGTATTATCAATTTTTTTTGGAAGGATCTCATACCATAGTGATAGCAGTTGATCGAGCAATGACTACGGTACAGATAGAGAGTTTCTCCGATATTTTTGAAATAGAAGAAGAAATCACTCTTGATCTAGGAGAGCGAATTGAGGAAAATATGTGGGAATACCCCAAAACTCATCATATCCTACTAGCAATGGCTGAGGCACTTTATGGTTCCTATGATGTTCAAGCACTTTCTATAGATTTGGCCAAGATAGAAGCAGAAGGCCGTTTGTATCTATGTGATTTAGATAAGGCCGTATTGATTACCTATGATAGTGTTGTAAATCAACTGATTGAGGAAGGAAGAGACTTCGAAATTATTTATCCCTTAGAAGGTGTGTTTACTATAAACTATGGAATGCTCTCTTATGCAGAACATAAGCTAGAGCAAGGGATGTCGGAGGAAGAGTTAGAAGTTTTTCGTGCTTACAATAGGGCGGCTAGTCAAGTGGCAACTAGCTTGATGAGAGAAACCTTTGACACAGAACGCTATAGTTTTGCAGGTCCTAAAGAAATCACTACAATTTACTTAGCATTTCTTTTTGCTTTGATATTATATTTTATTAATTTAAGATATAGAATAACAGATAAGAAAATATTAAATGCTCTACTATTTGCCATATGCTTGCAGATTTTTTTCTTGAGTATGGGGGTGTTGAAGTCTATAGCGAATGAAAGTGTTAGCTTAGAAATTAGCATATGGTATGCCTACTATATTCCTATTTTAATGTTGCCAGGAGTATTAGTTTATATCACCTTTCATATGGGAAAGGTAATGCAAAAAGGCATCTTTATAATACTATTTCGCGCATATACGGTAGTTTCTACGGCGCTATTGTTATTAGTTATGACCAATAATTATCATGAATTAGTTTTTGATGTCACCGTCTATTCTAAAAGTTGGTATGAATATGAATATATGCTAGTCTACTACGTAGTTATTGTATGGGTATTAACTAGTTTTGTAGTAGCAGTGAGTGCTTTGATTGTAAAGGCATTTCAATCACCTAAGAAAAGTGCATTTCTATATCCCGTTTTAGTCAATGTGCTATTAATTATTTATATCATTTCCTATATTGTTGGATTGCCAATCGTAAGAGAATTTGAACTTTCTTTTGGTAACACCATGATTCTATTTCTTTATATAGAAGCTTGCTTGAGAAGTAGTCTTTTTCCAAATAATAAAGGATATGAAAAACTCTTTGCACATTCTAGTCTAGCAATGAAAATAACAAATCAAGCAGGAGAGGTTGTAGAAAATTCCAAAGTTAGTAGGGAGATTGATCATAACTATCAGTTAAGGGAAGCTGATATTCACGGAGGAAGATTTTCTTACTTTGAAGATTATACTACCTTAAATCATAGTTTGGAGCGTTTAGCAGATCTTAATGAAGTATTACGAGAAAATAACGAATTTCTACTACAAGTTGGAGAGATAAATGCAGACATTGCTGCAACGGTGGCAGAACAAAAGGTATACGAAAGAGTGGATGAAATTCTTGTAATAGGGATTGCTAAGTTGAAACAAGAATTACAGTGTCTAGAGGTAGGAAAAATTAACCTTTTGATTTGTTTACTTAAAAGGAAGTGTATGATGAGTATTAATGCACTATATCAAGAAAAACAACATGTCGGTATTTTTCTGAATGCGATTACAGAATTAAAAGAATATATACCAAAAGCGAAGTGGACTGTTAGAAATACCATCCAGTATCCAATGAAAACAAGCGATTTGTGCTCCATGTATCAGATGCTTTCGTTTCTGATTGAGCAGGGGATCGACTCAGGATTTTCCTTTGCTTTTGTTCAACTTTATGAGGAGAAAGAATATATCCTATTCTCTGTCATATTGGATACTTTGGTAGTATCGGAACAGGAGTTAGAAGAGTTTGCCTATCAAAATGTTTTGACCATTAGCTTGAAGCCTTGGGAGAATGGGTATTCTTATTTAATGCGCGTGAGCAAAAAGGAGGACGAATATGTACCAACTCTTTTTCTATCCTAAAACTTATCTTCTTATCTTGTTTTTTTTAGGAGTTATCGTATTTGCTGTGCAATCCGTAGTACTTAGTACCTTACTGTCGACTCAAAGAAAGCAAAAGTTTGCAATCCTAGCGGCCGAGATATTATTACTATTATATATAGCAAATCTAAGTTTACTAGCAATGACAGTATTTTATAATAAACGCTATGGATTGATAGATATCGCTAGTCTAGATGTAGTATTAAAAGTTCTTGGAGTTATGATTCTTCTATTCTGGATGGTGTGGAATAGGAACAAACAAAGAGTGCCATATTTCTTGTTCTTTTCACTACTAGCATTGCTGATGAATGAAGTATGGTATCATTGGCATTTGCTTGCGCTATTCCCCTTGTTGTTCCATACCATGAAAGAAGCTAGGTATTTGCAAAAGAAAAGGAAGCAAGAGATATCGGCTTTTTCAATCAAAGAAGGCTTAGACACTTTGCCAGCAGGTTTGATGTTTTGTGATACCCAAGGTTATATCTACCTTATCAATGAGAAGATGAAATCATGGATGCTGTTGTTTACAAATCACGAATTTCAAGATGGAAATATGTTCTGGAAAAAGTTAGAGAAGGGACCCATAGTTTCAGCAGAGATTCAGAATATAGAAGGGGATATTTTACTTCGTACGAGTAGCCAAGCAATTCGCTTTTCGAAGAAAGAATTTAAGATTAAGAATCAAGCTTACTATGAAATGATAGCCATCGATGTGACAGAAACTATGGGAGTATTTTACTTATTAGAAGAAGAAATGAAAAAGCTTTCTAAGCAGAGAGAGGAAATTCAAGAGCTAAACATAAAAATGGAAACCCTTCAAAAAGAAAGAGAGTATGTAAGGTTACGTTCTCAAATTCATGATATTTTGGGGCAAAAATTAACTGCTATTCAAAGGTTGAGTCACAACTCTGTCAAGGGGGATGAGCTACTTTCTTTACTAGAGGACATTATGGATCAGATTAAAGGAAATAATCAAGGTGATTCAAAAAGCTTGTTTGCAGATATTAAAGAATACTTTGAGAGGATTGGCTTGCTTATTTGCTTGCAAGGTGAGTTTCCTGTGGAGGAAGAACTTTGCTTTCTATTTCTAGCAGTGCTAAGAGAAGCGTGTACAAATGCGATTCGCCATGCAGGAGCAAGTGAAGTATATGTAGTAATAGAGAAGAAGGAGCTCGAATATAAAATTGCAATTAGTAATAATGGCGGGGTGCCTAGAACGAGTTTGCGTGAAGGTGGAGGCTTATTCGGCATTCGAAATCGCATGGAAAGTATAGGTGGTAGCTTAAAAGTAGAGGTAATACCAGAGTTTTGTCTTATGATTACAATGCCAAGGAGGGAGATATGATACGAGTACTTATCGTAGATGACCATAAATCAGTATTAGATGCCTTTAGTAACATCATAGCCATAGAATCTGATATGTTATTAGTAGGGAGTGCTAGTAGTACGAAATCTGTGCTAGCTATGTGCAAAGAGTTACAACCTGATATTATTCTGACAGATATATCGATGGAAGAGGTAGATAGTGGAATTCGATTGACACAAAAGGTGAAATTTGAATTTCCCAAAATTAAAGTGATTGTAATGTCTGGGTTTGATGAAATTTCATACATACCAGAGGCAAAAAAAGCAGGAGCAGATGCTTTTTTATCCAAAGCAAAGGCAATCCATGATTTTGTAGAAATGATTCGTGCTGTGATGAAAGGACAGGGGAGTTTTCCAGAGGAGTTTACGATTCCTACAGCCTTAGGGGAAGCACCATTTACAGAGCGAGAATTAGAGGTATTGCGCTTGCTTTGCCACTCTTATTCACGGAAAGAAATAGCAGATGAAATGAAGATAGCAGAGGGAACCGTGAAGCGGCATATAGAAAATATGCTCTTGAAGTCAGAAACAAAAAGTACCATGGAATTAGTTGTTTATGTTGTTGGGAATGGATGGATTTCTTCTAAATAGGATTTGACTTTTGTTACGTTTTGTTATATGATGGTTACAAAAAGTGAAATAGAGGAATAGTTTTGAAATTATTAAAAGTAGCAGAGGGATTCGAACAAGCCTATAAACAGACTTGTATCGATAGGAACCAACACAGATTATTACCAACTGCAATTTCTATTGCAGGGGCAGAGATTTTATTATTGATTTTTCAGTTTATACGTTTTGGGCCATCCTTGTTTAAGCTAGATTATTTTTACGTGTATACATGTACAACCCTGATATGCCTTGTCTTTAGTGCTATATTTTACAAGTATCGGAAGAAACGAGAAAGTAAGTTTGATATGCTTAAGATACAGAAGTTATATATGGTAGCCTTACTAATTATTGCGATAGCAACTGCAAGTTTAGAATTATTATATAATGAACATGAAAGTATTGTGTTTATTGCATTTGTATTTTTCATAGCGACTATGGGGCACTTTGACTTAGTTTTTATTAACATACTAAGTGGACTTGGGTGGTTGGTACTGATGATTCTTTCTTTTGTCACGATAGAAAGTCCAGAAGTGATGTTATCTTTAATGCTAAACCTATCCTTTGTTTGTTTGGTTTGTGGTATTATATCTTTTCCATTTTATAACGAAAGAATCGAGAAATTCAACCAGAAAATATTGATAGAAGAGCAAAATAGAGAATTATTACATACCAATGCACAACTAGAACAATTGAATATGCAGTTAAAAGAAACGGCAGAAACGGATGCCCTGACAGGGATATCAAATCGTTTTATGTTTAATAAAAATATTCAAACTGCTTTTGAGTATTCAATCACATCCAAAGAAGCTATCTCTGTGATTATGATTGATATTGATGAGTTTAAAATTTATAATGACTATTTTGGGCATTTACAAGGGGACAAGTGTTTAATTGAAGTTTCAAGAGCGATAGCTCAGTGTCTAAAAAGAAGTGGTGATAGGGTGTTTCGCTATGGAGGGGAAGAATTTATTGTATTACTTCCAAGAGCTGATGAAACTGGTGCGAGTCTCATTACAAATAGAATTATTAAAGAAGTTGAGCAAATGAAAATTCCACATGTGGTAGGGGATGGTGTTGTAACCATTAGCGCAGGTATTCATAGTATGGTTCCTGATAAGAATGATTCCTATATGGATTTAATCAGCAAAGCAGACCAAGCCTTATATAAGGCCAAAAGTAGTGGAAAGAATAAATATGTTGTATACAAAGAATTATAAAAAGAGTTGTTAGAAACGTATCCTTTTAGTAGAAAGGGAGTTTCTGGCAACTTTTTTTATGTGCCAGATGGCACATGTACAAGGGAGCATTTCTTTCTTATACTAAAGCTAAAGATTCTGAGAAATTATAATAAAATTAGGAGGGAGTCGTATGGGATTTTTTGATAAATTGAAACAGGATTTAGCTAAAAACGCAATGGACCTAGGTAAGCAAAAGATGGAATTAGGAACAAAAGAAATTGTGTTGGATAACATTCCAATGTCGTTAGATGATTTGATCTTAGCAAATAGTGAGGATTTTAAGGATCCTTATAAAATAGTGGCATTGTCTATTGCAGTACTTTGTCTTTATCCTGTAAATAAAGAGTTATGCTTGGCAATGGTAAACTATTTAAAGGGACCTAAGCCTTTATCAAATTACGAAATGCAGTTTATGAGGGATAGACTTCAGGGAAAAGAATATATAGCTGCCTCCTATTTTGATGGTGCCACACCAGAAAATGAATATGAGCCAAGATTACCCCTTACGATAAGAGTAAGAAAAACTAGCAATAGTGAAGCTATGTTAGAAGAGGGATATATACAACTATATGTAACATCTGGAGGCGCAGATAGTGAGAGGTGGATTCGTCTTAGAAAGAAAGAATCTACAGGGCAATGGTTTCTATGGGAATACTTTATTCTATCCGATATCAGAAAGCCCAAAAGTGCAGATCCATTTGCATAAATCAAAAAGGGAGTTAAAACTCCCTTTTTGATTTATGCAAGCCTCCCGACATATGAGATTGATCCTGCTCGATAAATCTTGCTCTTTGAATAGCATCTTCACCAAATTTCTTGCGGATCGAATCTATGGCTTGATCTAGTTTCGCCATCTTTTCATTTCTTTCAAAATCAAATAAATTATATTGGGTGTGATGTTCTGTTGTAGCTTTAGACGTATGAACACCCAATTGACGAATGGGCGTCCCATCCCAAAATTCATCAAATAGTTGACAAACGGTCTCGTAAATAACCGCTGTTACATTTGTAGCTGAATTAAGCTGTGTTTGATGAGAACTATGTACAAAATTAAAATCGGTAATAGACACACCGATAACAGGAACAAAGAAGTTGTTCTCACGAAGTCTTGTTCCAACTGTTTCACAGAGGGAAAGTAAGTACATCTTAGCGGTATCTGGATCAGTAACATCAAAAGAAACCGTAAGAGAGTTACCAAAACCTTTATTAGCAGGTGTGGCGTTTTTCGTGATTACCCCATAATCTTTTCCGTTAGCATAGGCATGAATAGTTTCGCCATGCTTTTTTAAGTGGTATCGTAAAAGTTCTAAATCAGTGTTTGCTAATTGACCTATCGTATGAATTCCTAATTTGCGTAATATTTGTTCGGAAGACTTACCTACAAAAAATAAGTCACGAATATCTAGGGGCCACATTTTGAGCGGAACTTCATTAGGAAATAGTGTATGAACTTTATCGGGTTTCTCGAAATCAGAGGCCATTTTGGCTAATAAATGATTAGAAGAAACACCTATATTAACTGTGAATCCTAAATCCCGCTTAATTTGATCTCGTAATTGTTCTGCAAAGACGACAGGTGATCCATATAGGTGAGTGGTGCCTGTAAAATCGCAGAATACCTCATCGATGCTATAACTATCTACCATGTCAGTAAACTCTTTTAAATAGTCTACAAATTTTCGAGAAGCTTGCACATAGAGAGGGTAATTAGGGGGAACGACCATAAGGTTTGGACATTTCTTGCGTGCAGAAGCTAGTGGTTCCCCAGTTTGGATTTTATATTTCTTAGCAGGAGAAGATTTGGCAAGTACAATACCGTGGCGATTTGCCTCGGAGCCACCAATAACAGAAGGAAAATTGCGAATATCCTCTTCTTCAGGAAATTCCTTTGCACGAAAAGCAGCCTCCCAAGCAAGAAAGGCGCTATTTACATCAATATGAAATATAATTTTTTCTTTGGCCATAATAGTTGCTCCCTTTTAACTCAAGTAAGTATTTGATATAGTATCCATTTATGAGACTCAATATAGTAGCGAAGAATAAATAGGGTACTGACATGATCTATTATAGCACTACAAGTGTAAGAAATGCTATCTATACCGGCAATTTTACAAAATTTTGTACTGTGGATCTGCTCAATGTGTATGGTATGAATTTGGTGAACACTATCCTCATAGCGAAAGCGTAAAGGGGTAAAATCGCCTAGTGTAGAACAAGCACTAATTAATTGGATTGGTATATTTAGTGTTTTCATACTATAATAATACCAGAACATACGTTCGAAGTAAAGAGGGAGTTTCGAGGTAAATATTACAAGAGTTCATAGAAAGATAGCATAGAATGATTTGACAAAAAGGAGAGAAAAGTTATATATTATTAATAAATAATGAACTCTCGGAATTTCGGAAACAGATTCTGAGATTTCATAGGAATTTATGGAGGGAGAGATAGTATGGTAAAACCAGTATTAGTAATTATGGCAGCCGGCATGGGGAGTCGTTACGGAGGATTAAAGCAAATCGATCCCATCGACCAAGACGGACATATCATTATGGACTTTTCCATTTATGATGCAAAAGAAGCTGGATTTGAAAAGGTTATTTTTATTATAAAGAAAGAAAATGAGCAGTTATTTAGAGAATGTATTGGTGATAGAGTAAGTGAAAATATGGAAGTAGAGTATGTATTTCAAGAAATTACCAATATACCAAAAGCGTTTGAGGTTCCTGTCGATAGACAAAAGCCGTGGGGGACAGGGCATGCAATCTTGAGTTGTCTTGGAAGTGTAAAAGGAGGGTTTGCAGTGATCAATGCAGACGACTATTATGGAAAAGATGCCTTTAAGTTAGTATATGACTATTTGACTACACACCATGACGATGATAAATATCGTTATGCTATGGTAGGCTACGAGTTGATCAATACCGTAACAGAGAATGGTCATGTAGCTAGGGGTGTATGTGAAATTGATCACGAAAATAAGCTAGTAGATATTAATGAAAGAACACAAATAGAAAAAAGAGCAGATGGAATTGCTTATACAGAGGATAAAGGAGAAACTTGGATAGGGCTTCCAGATGATAAGTTGGTATCTATGAATTTATGGGGATTTAGCTATAGTATTTTAGAAGAACTAGAACGACAATTTCCTATTTTCTTACAAGAAAGCTTAGAACAAAATCCTTTAAAAGGGGAATTTTTCCTACCATCCGTGGTAAGTGATTTATTACAACAAGATAAAGCAAGTGTAGAAGTATTGGCATCAAAAGATAAATGGTATGGCGTAACTTATGCAGAGGATAAACCATTTGTAATGGCTGCCATTCAAGCATTAAAAGAAGAGGGTAAGTATCCAGAAATGAAGTAACAATTAAGTATATAGATCAGCATGGAGGAAACTATGAAAATATTTATTACAGGAGTAACAGGATACATAGGAAGTCATACCTGTGTAGAATTGTTAGAACAAGGTTTTGATGTAGTAGGCCTGGATAATTTTAGCAATAGTAAGAAAGAAGTATTAGACAATATTTTTTCTTTGTCAGGTAAGAAAATTGATTTCTATGAAGGGAATATGTTGGATGAAGCCTTACTAGAGAAGATTTTTACAGAACACAAGATTGATGTAGTGATTGATTTTGCAGCCTATAAAGCAGTTGGTGATAGTGTTGCAAAACCAGTAGAATACTATATCAATAATGTAAGTAGTGTATTGGTGCTACTAAGTGTAATGAAAAAGTTTGATGTTAAATCTATTGTATTTAGTAGTAGTGCAACCGTATATGGGGATGCCAAAACTATGCCTATTACAGAAGATTTCCCAACGGGTGGAACTACCAATCCGTATGGAACTAGCAAACTTTATGTGGAAGGTATTTTGAAGGATTTATACCGTTCGGATTCTAGTTATAATATCTGTATTTTAAGATACTTTAATCCAGTCGGAGCGCATAGCAGTGCTATGCTAGGAGAGGATCCAAAGGGCACACCGGCAAATCTGATGCCATTTATTGCTAAAGTAGCAGCAGGTGAGTTAGAATGCTTAAGTGTATTTGGTAATGACTACGATACCAAAGATGGAACTGGGGTTAGAGATTATATTCATGTAGTAGATTTGGCAGAGGCGCATGTGAAAGGCGTAGAAAAGCTGATCAAAGAAAAGCAAGGTCTCTATATTTATAATTTAGGCTCAGGTGCAGGTTATAGTGTGTTAGAGATGATAGAAGCATTTGAAAAGGTAAATGAAGTAAAAGTTAACTATAAGATTATGGATAGAAGACCAGGTGATGTGGACATGTGCTATGCAGATAGTAGCTTAGCGTGGAAAGAATTAGGCTGGAAAGCAAAGCTTGGAATTGATGATATGTGTAAAGATGCGTATCGCTATGCCAATAAAGTGAATCAACAATAAAAAGAAAGAGAAGTTTCCACCTAATGAACTTTCGGAATCTTTTTGACGAAATTCATGATGAACAAGTGGGGGACAGAGTCCCCTAAGGAAAATCTTGAGCCCTAAAAGTAAGGGCTCAAGATTCCGAACGTATCTCATAATAATAGGATGGCAACTTCTCTTTTATTTAATCTTCGGATTCTTCGACTTCTGTTACAGGAGATAGTGGAATTCCATTTACCTCAATATTAGAACCGACTTCAATCATAAGGTATTGTTTCCCGTTAATTTCTTTGGTTGAAACTAAGTCGGAACGATCAGCACTAACCTTTATGATAACATCTGGCGTTTTTACTTCAAACTTTCTAGTTTCTGTAATGTTGATAGCACTTAATTTTGCTTCCTCGCCAACCGCATTGTCAAAGTGAGTATCAAAATCCTCTAAACGTTCATTAGAAACTCCACTTTTAGCAAGCACCGTTTTTACGGCTTCTTTATTTAGGACAAGAGGTGTTGTTTCATCCACATGTTCTTCTATCATATCATGTAAGTTTTCATGAATTTGTCGTACCACTTCTAAATCCCTATCTTCCCCAAGCGTATCATAGATAATCGTTTGAAACGATTCCTTTTGTAGCTTGGCAGGAATTGGTAGACCACAACCAAGTACCTCTTCCACAAAATCAAGAAATGGCTTCTCAGTATCTTTGGTATAATAAAGGCAGCTGTGAATGTCAGTTGTTCTATCTGTAAAGGCAGGGAAAAGGAAGCTATGCATAGGTACATCCACAATCCAATCACAAATTCTATTTTGAAAAAGATTTTGGTCAGGTTCGTAGGTTAATCCAGGTTTCGACTGCTTAACAGGACAAAGGACTGTATAAATATAGTGATATACTTCGTCGGAAGCATCATCCATCATAATATTGTCATTTGTTTTTCCTGGCACATCATAACTACAATCAATAGCCAAAATCAAATAATTTTGAGTATACGGATAGTGTTCGATGATTTTGTCATAAAAATTTTCTAAAAGTTCATCATCTTGTAAGCGGCTATCACGTAAATCTAGAAGGAATTTTTGGGCACCTTGTTCAAACTCGGCATCTAGAGGAAATTCTAGAGGAAGAAGATTTTGGTGCAATGTTCCGCTAAGTCCTCTTTTTAGTATTTGAAAATAGCGATTAGCATCCTCTTCACTAAGGGAAAGAAAAGCTTCTTTCATCATAGTGATTTTGGTTTTATCTCCACCTACATAGCAGCCACAAATTCGCGAAATGGTACAATGGGCGTCACTAAACTGCTTTTTGACTTCATTTATTTCTGTTTTTATCATAATATATTCTCTCTTTCCTATCAATCAATCTAGTAAATAGTGTAATATATTTTAGCTTAAGTGACAATAAAAAAAATGATTTACCATATTTCATAAAAAATACATTGTATTTTCTTGTAAAATCATATAAAATATTGTGTGTTGTATTAAGAGAAGAATAGAAAGAAAAGAATATAAAGAAAGAGGGATCTTATGGAAAAGAAGGATGATACAAAAATAGAAACACGTTATGATCGTAAAATGGCAGCAAGAAAAGAAGCTGCTGAAAAAGAGCGTAAGGAGAGACGCAACTTTAATATTGGCTTTTATTGTATTATAGGTTTGTTGGTACTTTCTATTGTGGGAAGCGTTGCTTTTACACAAATTACAAAATACCAAGCAGTGAATGACCCATATGTACAAGTTGGGGACAGAACTTACACAGAGCAAGAATACGGATTTTATTATCAATTGGCAGTGAATGACTTTGCAGGAGTTTATGGAAGTTTATTACCATATTTGGGCTTAGATCTAACACTAGATCACGGAGATCAATTGTACGATGGTAATAATTCTTGGGAAGCATTCTTTAATGAAACAGCAATACAAAATCTAGTACAAACAGTAGCCATTGAAGCAGACGCAAAAGCAAATGCATTTGAGCATGATACAACAGAAGAATACAATGAGTTTGTAGCAAATATTGATACTTATGTAAGTACAAATTCGATATCAAAAGCAACATACTATGAAGAATCTTATGGCGAATATGCAAACGAAGAGAATATAAAGCCATTGATGGAAGAAAGCTTCTATGTGGCAGCTTATATTGAAAAGTTAAGAGCGGATAAAGAAATCACAGATGCAGAAATTGAAGCAGTTTATGATGCAGATCCATCTGCTTATGATAGTGTAAATTATAGAACTTATACTTTTACAGCAGATGTTCAAGAAGGTGACTTAGACACAGTAATCACTGAAAAAATGGAAGCGGCTAAAGTAGAGGCAGAAGCTTTTGTAGCAAGATTAGAAGCAGGGGAAGCATTTAATGATGTAGCCCTTGATGTGGCAGCAGAAGATAAAAAAGCAGTCTATGAAGAAGATGGCTCTTTAATTCCAGATGCAAGAATGAGTGCACTACCAAGTCTTGCGACTCCATTCCTATTTGATGATGCAAGAGTAACAGGAGATATTGATCTTGTTGTGGATGAAGAAAATCATAGCTATACAGTAAATATGTTTGAAAGTCGTGTAAAAGCAGATACTGTAAACGATGAAATTAAAGAAAGTTTAATTGACGAATATATTGTTGAATATGTAGAAGCTTTAGTAGCAAATTATGAATTGGTAGAGCTAAAGAATGAATTGGTAACTTTAGTAGAGGCTGTAACAGAAGAGACAGAAGCATCTGAAGAGACAGAAGTAAGTGAATAAAAAGCAATATTGATAAAAAAGAGAAACCATGTTAATCTATAAAGAATAGATTGATGTGGTTTTTCTAAAATGAACTCTCGGAATCTTTCCTACGAAATTCATGATGAAAAAGTGGGGGACAGAGTCCCCTAAGGAAAATCTAGAGCCCTAAAATCAAGGTCTCTAGATTCCGAGAGTATATTAAATTTATTGGGGGAGGGGCGAGCATGAGATTATTAAATGGAATTCAGTATAAGAAAATGATTACAAATAGAATTATGGTGACAAGTTTATTGATTGTGTTGCAAATTTTAATTTTTGCAGCCGCTTTTTGGTATGTCTATCAATTTTCTCTTCCAATCACGATTGTTTTCCATGTGCTTACTATGATTTATACAATTTATATTGTAAATAAAGACGATTCTCCCTCTTATAAGATTGGATGGATTATTTTGATACTTTCTGTTCCGCCAGTAGGTGCAATACTATATATGCTATGGGGGGATAAGAGACCTAGCAAAAAGTTACGAAAAAAATTAGAAAAGTCTTATAAAATATTAGAAACACATATGATACAAAAGGAAGGTATTATAGAAGATCTAAAGAAACAAGATGAACGAGTGGGAACCACTACGTCATATATTAGTAATATAGCAAAATATCCTTTGTACTATAATTCAAGTTCTATGTATTATACCGTAGGAGAAGAAATGTATAAAGCAATGCTAGAGGCACTAAAATCAGCAGAGAAATACATTTTTGTAGAATTCTTTATTGTTCAAGAAGGAGAGATGTGGGGCAGTATATTAGAAATCTTGGTAGAGAAAGCCAAAGCGGGAGTGGAAGTCAAAATTTTATATGATGATATGGGTTCTGTGTCACATCTACCCTTTGGGTATCACAAACAAATAGAGGCTATGCATGAAAATATTAAGTGCTGTATTTTCAACCCTATTGTACCATTTCTTGCCATGGTAATGAATAATAGAGATCATAGAAAGATATTAGTGGTAGATGGAAAAATAGGATTTACAGGAGGAGTAAATCTAGCAGATGAGTATATTAATAAAGTGGTACGTTTTGGACACTGGAAAGATACGGGGCTTAGCTTAGAGGGAGAAGCTGTAGATAGTATGGCTATGCTCTTTCTAGAAATGTGGAATGCTATTAGTGGAGAAACCTTAAATCCAACTCATTATAAATGCGTAAAAGAGCAAGAAAATCCTTCACTTGCAGACGGATTTGTACAACCATATGGAGATAACCCTTTAGATAATGAAGCGGTAAGTGAAAATGTTTATATGGAATTGATTGCACAAGCACAACATAGCATTTATATTATGACACCATATTTAATTCTAGATGATAATATGAGAAGTTGTATCGAACTAGCAGCAAAAAGAGGGGTATCTGTGACTATAGTGACACCAGGTATACCAGATAAAGATATTGTATTTCGATTGACAAGGTTAAATTACATTTCTTTATTGCTAGCAGGGGTTAAAATCTATGAATATACCCCAGGGTTTTTGCATGCAAAATCAATTATCTGTGATGAGAAAGTAGGTGTGGTTGGAACCATAAACTTTGATTATAGAAGTCTGTTTTTGCATTTTGAGTGTGGAGTATTCATGTATAAAACAAAGGCATTAAGACAGTTACAAGCAGATTTTATGCATACCCTACGTTGTAGTAAAAAGATAGAATTAGAGCATATGGGCAGAACCTGGTATCAAACGATATTCGATGGGGTATTAAAAGTAATGGCACCTTTGTTATAGAAAAGGTAGGAAAGTGTGAAAAGATGAGAGAGCAATTAACAAAAAAAGATATAGAGCGTATAGAAGCTGAGATAGAAGAGCGTAAATTAGTAACAAGACCAGAAGCATTAGAAGCCGTGAAGGAAGCTAGAGCTCATGGGGATTTGAGTGAAAACTTTGAATACTATGCAGCAAAGAAAGAAAAGAATAAGAACGAAAGCAGAATTCGTTACTTAGAAAGAGTATTAAAAACTGCAAAGGTAGTGGTAGATCGAAGCAAAGAGGATGAAGTAGGTATTGAGAAAACGGTAACTGTGATGTTTGAAGAAGATGAAGAAGTAGAAGAGTATCGCATAGTGACACCGATTCGATGTAATTCTTTGAAGAATAAAGTGAGCATAGAGTCGCCTATTGGTAAAGCGCTTATGGGACATAAAGTAGGGGACAGAGTGGAAGTGGGCTTACCAAATGGGGGAAGTTACTTTTTACAGATTCAAAGAATCGAAAATACCATAGATGATGGAAGTGATAAGATTAGATCTTACTAGAGATAGAATTTACTTGAAATTTTAAATGAAATGAGTTATACTAATACGATGTAAAACGAAAATGTAAAAACGAAATTTAAGGATGGATAAAATATTATGGCATTATTAGACAAATGGCGCGGTACCGCATACAACGAAGGCTTAGACAGAGGAACACTTCAAAAGTTTTGGGGCGTATATTTTAACAAAGAAAAAGAAATTTATAGCCAATTATTGAAAAACCCGACAGAAGTTGTATCTGGAACTGTAAAAGAGTTAGCAGAGAAATTTGAAGTAGATATTATGACAATGACAGGTTTCTTAGATGGAATTGATGATTCTTTAAAAGAAAGAAATCCAATTGAAGAAATGGATGAAGATACTGTAGTTCAATTAGGCTTTGATACAGAAGTATTATATAAGAACATGGTAGCAGCAGGCGCTGACTGGTTATTTAATCTAGAAGAGTGGAACACAATTTTAGATGAAGAAACAAGAAAGAACCTATACAAAGAACAAAAAACTTCAGGAACAGTTGTAAATGAAGCAAAAGTTTATCCAAATGATCCATGTACATGTGGAAGTGGTAAGAAATACAAGAAATGTTGTGGTAAGAACTAATACGATAAAGGTCTTTACAAATAGATTAAATAGTATTATGATATATCATATATAGAAGAAAACGTAGATAAGGATAGTACTATATTAAGAAACTGACAGAGAGAGTTGGGAGCTGGAATCAACTTAGTGAACTAATATAGGAAAACCACCTTGGAGTGACTTTAATACAGTCCGTTTACCGCGTTAAGGTGTTTAAGTGGTCTATAGAATTATAGGCAATTAGGGTGGAACCGCGTAGATACGTCCCTTGTGCAAGGAATGCACAAGGGATTTTTTTTAATTTTAAGGAGGTTGGAAATGTTAATTACATTAAAAGATGGAACAGTAAAAGAATATGATAGTGTGAAAACAGTATATGAAATTGCGCTAGATATTAGCGAAGGATTAGCACGTATGGCTTGCGCAGGTATAGTAGATGGTGAAGTTGTAGATATTAGAACAGAGATTTCAAAGGATGTAAGTCTTAGTATTGTGACTGCAAATGATAAAGAAGGTTTAGATGTATTAAGACACACTTGCTCTCATATCTTAGCAGAAGCTGTAAAGCGCTTATTTCCAGAAGCAAAGATTGCAATTGGTCCAAGCATCGAAAATGGATATTACTATGATTTTGAACATGCACCATTTTCTAGAGAAGATTTGGATAAAATCGAAGCAGAAATGAAAAAAGTAATCAAAGAGGGTGCAAAGTTAGAGAAATTTACCTTAAGCAGAGCGGATGCCATTGCATTTATGGAAGAGAAAAACGAGCCATATAAGGTAGAATTGATCCGTGACCTACCAGAAGATGCTGTTATTTCTTTCTATAAGCAAGGAGAGTTTGTGGATTTATGTGCAGGACCACATTTAATGAGTACAAAAGGAATCAAGGCCTTTAAATTAATTTCATCTTCAGGTGCATATTGGAGAGGGAATTCAGATAATGCTATGCTACAACGTATTTATGGAACTGCCTTTAATAAGAAAGAAGAATTAGCTGAGTATTTAGAATATTTAGAAAATATCAAATTGCGTGACCATAACAAGTTAGGTCGTGAAATGGAATTATTTACAACTGTAGATGTTATTGGACAAGGTCTACCATTGATGCTTCCAAAGGGTGCAAAGATGATTCAAACAATGCAGCGCTGGATTGAGGATGAAGAAGATAATAATAGAGGTTATGTACGTACTAAGACACCAATGCTTGCTAAGAATGACTTGTATAAAATTTCTGGACACTGGCAACATTATAAAGCAGGGATGTTTGTATTAGGAGATGAAGAAAAGGACAGTGAAGTTTTTGCATTAAGACCAATGACTTGTCCATTCCAATATTATGTTTATAAAGCAAGCCAAAAATCCTATAGAGATTTACCGATTAGATATGGTGAAACATCTACTTTATTTAGAAATGAAGACTCAGGAGAAATGCACGGACTTACAAGAGTACGCCAGTTTACTATTTCTGAAGGACATCTTGTTGTAAGACCTGATCAAGTAGCAGAAGAATTAAAGGGATGTTTAGACTTAGCCCTATATTGCTTAGAAACTCTTGGATTAGCAGAAGATGTAAGCTTCCAATTATCAAAATGGGATCCGGATAATCGTAAGAAGTATTTAGGTGACGATGAATATTGGAATTCAACACAAGAGAGCATCAGAAAGATGTTACAAGAAGCAGAGTTAGACTTCACAGAAGCAGATGGAGAAGCAGCATTCTACGGACCAAAGGTAGATATTCAATTAAAGAATGTGTATGGCAAAGAAGATACTATCATTACTATTCAATTAGACAATGCCATCGCAGAACAATTTGATATGTATTATATCGATCAAAATGGGGATAAAGTACGTCCTTATATTATTCATAGAACTTCGATTGGATGTTATGAAAGAACTTTTGCAGCCTTAATCGAAAAATATGAAGGGAAATTCCCAACTTGGTTATGCCCAGAGCAAGTAAGAATACTACCTATTTCTGAGAAGTGTGCAGATTATGCACAAGCAGTATTGAAAGAGTTAAGAGCCAATGGAATTCTTGCGGAAATGGATAATCGTTCAGAAAAGATAGGATACAAAATAAGAGAAGCAAGAAAAGCAAGAGTTCCTTATATGTTGGTAGTAGGACAACAAGAAGAGGAAGAGTCTTTAGTTTCTGTAAGAAGCAGGTTTGCAGGTGATGAAGGTCAAAAGTCGATGCAAGAATTTATAAACCAAATCACAAGCGAAATCAGAACCAAAGAGAGACGAGAAATTGTGGTGGAGAATAACTAATATGATATTAGAAATTGCAATTGTTGCATTTATTATACTGGAGCTTTCCAATGTGGTAATTTTATATGGAAAACCAGAATTCAAATATGGAAATGGTGTAGGCGTATTTCGTGAATGGCATGTATCAAAGGAAGAAGAGAGTAGGCATTTGTTTGCGAAATATATGGCAAGATGGGTGGCAGGAAGTAAGCTGATTTTTATTGCCTTATTGGTGGTTATTTTATTGACAGGGACAGAAGAAACCAAATTCTATGCAGCACTAGCAATGATTGCCTCTATTGCTAGTTACTATGTAGCCCTACATCCGATTATAAAGAAATTGGATACTATGGGGCAAATAGTGCCGAAAGGATATTCCAAAGCTCTCCTAGGAATGATCACAGGATTTATTTTAATATTTTCTATTGCATTGGCAATATTTTTGATGTTTTAGATAAAACAAAAAAGCATATAACATGTTCGATACAGAACATGCTATATGCTTTTTTTAGTATGTATTATACGTCTAATATATTCACGTCTAAGGAGTAATCAACTCCATCAACACAAAATCCAAATAGATTATCAAAGTCTTTTTGTAAACCTAGTAAATCTGCTAAATCTGTAATATTCTCATTGTTTACTCGTAAGAGACAGTCATGAACGGTGGCTTGTACCTCAGGATCCATTTCCCAATCATCTACACGTAAATAGCCATCTTCATCAATAAGTACAGAATTATCTGACATAGATTGGAAGAGACGATACATTTGCTCGATACAATTTTCATGAGTTCCTTTTTCTTTCATTACTTTATAAAGGATAGAAATATAAAGTGGAACAATTGGAATTGCACTACTAGCTTGTGTTACCAAAGCTTTATTGATAGAAACATAGCTTTTCCCTTGGATATCAGAAAGGTAAGAGTTTAAGTGATCAGAGGTTTCCTTTAAATGCTTCTTAGCCTGTCCTATCGTACCATTTAGGTAAATTGGATGTGTAATCACAGGTCCTAGGTAAGAATAAGCTAAGGTAGTAAAGTTCTGGGCAAGTAATCCTTCTTCTTTCAGAAGTGTTACCCATTGCATCCAATCCTCTCCTCCCATTACTTTAATGGTTTCTGCTATTTCTTCTTCATTTGCAGGTTCGATGGTAGCAGGAACAATTTCATTGGTATCAAATACTAATGAGTTATTAGAAAAGCTTGCCCCAATAGGTTTGATAGAAGATTTGTAAGATTCTCCTTCGTCTGTACTTCTCTTTGGAGAAGCTAGGCTGTATACAAGCATGTCGATTTGTCCCAAGTCTTCTTTGATGATTTGACAGATTTCTTGCTTTGTCTTGGTGCTAAAAGCATCGGCGTTTATTGTTTTTGCATAGTAACCTGCATTTGTAGCTTCCTTTTGGAATGCTTGATTGTTATACCAACCAGCAGTTGCAGTTTTTTTCTCAGTAGGTTCTTTCTCAAAAGAAACTCCAAGTGTCATGGCTCCAGTACCATAGGTATGAACAATTCTAGAAGCAAGACCATAGCCTGTAGAACAACCTACGACTAATACTTTCTTAGCACCTTCAAACTTTGGTTTTTCTGAAATATATTCTATTTGATTTTGTACGTTTTTGCGACAGCCAGTAGGGTGTGCGGTTACACTGATAAATCCTTTTTTCTTGTGAGTTACTATCATACTGTTCTCCGTTTCTGTGCTGGGTTGTAGCACGTCCATTTTCTTTCTTAGCAAGTATATCATATTTTCTAGATACCGTATAGTCACATTTTTAACTTCTTATCATATGATAATTTATAGCCAAAAAGCAGAAAGAAGGTTAAAAAAATTAGCAAATATGACATTGTTTTATTTGGTGGAGATAGACGTATTGTTTATATGGCACCATATTTAATCGAGAGAGGGTACAAGGTGGCTTGTTACGGGACAGCATATTTACCAGAGGGAAAAGTGGAACTTTTCACCTCACCGCAGGAAGCTTTGGCTGAATCTGCTTGTGTAGTATGTGGAATTCCTTTTTTGAAACAAGGTGCAGTATATATGGAACGTGAACTCCCTTCCGTCACAGAAGAGGAGTTTTTTCATTCTTTAAGAGAGGGACAGAAAGTATTTGCAGGGGTGATAGGGGGTAAATTTAGAGAACAATGTGCTAGCAAATCGGTTGCCTGCTACGATTTTACAGATGATCATTCCTATGCAATTTTTAATGCGATTGCAACAGCAGAAGGAGCAATCTTAAATGCTTTGCAACATCAGAATACGAATATCCATGGAAGCCAGTGTTTAGTACTAGGCTATGGGAGGTGTGGAAAGGTATTGGTGGATAAGTTAGAAGGTTTAAAGGCCAATATTACAGTATGCAGTCGTAACCAAGAGGAATTGGCATATGCTAGTGCCTATGGTACGGATACGTTCTTTTTAGAGGAATTACCACAGCGAGTAGCAGGGTATGAGTATATTTTTAATACCATACCTGCGGTCGTAATTACAAAGGAAATTTTGTTGCATATGAGAAAAGATAGTTTGATTATTGATATTGCATCAGGCAAAGGTGGTGTAGAGTATGATGCCGCCTGGGGACTTTCAATAGCAGCAAAACACTGCCTTGGTTTACCGGGGAAATATGCACCAAAGGTATCAGCACAAGCATTGGTAGAAATTATGCAGAAACATTTAGAGTGAAATAGGAAAAAGAAATGAGGTTAATATGAAGCTGCAGGGTAAAAAAATAGGGGTAGCGATTACAGGATCGTTTTGTACCTTTCAAACATTATATGAGGAATTAGAGAAGCTAATGGCACAGGGAGCGGAGGTGTTTCCCATACTTTCTTTTTCCTGTCAAAGCATAGAGAGTCGATTTGGAACACCAGAGGAATATGAGAAAAGAATTGAAACAATTACAGGGAAAAAAGTAATGAAAACCATTGGAGATGCAGAACCAATAGGTCCTAAAGCGTACTTAGATGCACTAGTGATTTTCCCATGTACAGGAAATACGATTGCAAAACTAGCAAATGGGATTACCGATACCCCTTCTTTGATGGGGGCAAAAGCACATCTTAGAAATCAACTTCCATTAGTAATAGCAGTATCGACCAACGATGGACTAGGAATGAATATGAAAAATATAGGACTATTATTAAATAGTAAAAATATATATTTTGTACCTTTTGGTCAAGATGACCCAGTAAAAAAACCAAACTCCTTGGTTGCTCATATGGAACTATTAGGGGCGACATTAGAATCAGCGCTAGAGGGAAAACAGTATCATCCGGTTATTTATTAGATTGGCAAGGAGGAAAATATGTGCGGAATTGTAGGGTTTACTAGTTTCAAACAAGAATATTTAGGAGAAGAAGCAAAGGCAAGGTCTATTGTGCAGGAAATGAACCAAAGAATTCACCATAGAGGGCCAGATGAACAAGCTATTTATGTGAGTAAATCATGTAGTTTAGGTCATAGTAGGCTATCTATTATTGATTTGAAAACTGGGGGGCAACCTATGACTAGAAAGAGTCAAGAGGGGGCTTGTACCATTGTATATAATGGAGAAATTTATAATATGTTAGCCTTAAAGAAGAATCTACAAACAAAAGGAGTAAGCTTTCAAACTACCAGTGATACAGAGGTTATATTACTATCTTATATGGTAGAAGGAATATCCTTTGTAGAAAAGCTAAATGGAATCTTTAGCTTTGCTCTTTGGGATGAGAGGGAGGGGAGTTTATGGTTAGTAAGAGATAGGCTAGGAGTGAAACCTCTCTTTTATACTAGAAAGCGAGAGGAACTTCTCTTTGCTTCTGAAATCAAAGCTCTTTTTGCATTTCCTGGAGTAGAGGCCAAGTTAACAAAGGAGAGTCTATGTGAAGTGTTTGGTTTAGGACCCGCCAAAACATATGGAAAGGGTGTATTTTCAGATATCTGTGAGGTATTACCAGGACATATGCTTCACGTAACAAGAAGTGGGATACAAGAGAAGTGCTATTGGAAATTAGAAAGTATAGAGCATGAGCACGGAGAACAAGAAACTATAGAAATGACCAAGTATTTAGTGGAAGATGCGGTAAAGATGCAAATGCTTTCTGATGTACCTATTTGTACCTTTTTGTCAGGTGGCTTAGATAGCAGCATAGTAACTGCTATTTGTAGTAAGGAGCTAGCAAAATCAGGGAGGAGTTTGGATACCTATTCTTTTGATTTTCAGGATAATGCAATACATTTTAAATCAAATGAGCTTCAGCCAAGTGAGGATAGACCTTATGTAGAAGCGATGGTGAAAGAATTTGGAACGAATCATAAATTTTTAGAATGTAGTAATACCGATTTATTTTCCTATTTATACGAAGCTGTTGATGGAAGAGATTTGCCTTGTATGGCAGATGTGGAATCTTCCTTACTTTACTTTTGTAAACAAGTTTCTAACCAGAACAAAGTGTGCTTGACAGGGGAGTGTGCAGATGAAATTTTTGGAGGTTATCCATGGTTTCATAAGCAAGATTATTTTGTAGCAGACACGTTTCCTTGGGCAAGAGATCTAAAACTTAGAACCTTACTATTAAAAGAGGAGGTAATAGAGGAGCTAGGATTGAATCAATATATACAAGCGGCATACGAAAAAACCATAGCAGAAACTCCATATTTAGAAGGAGAGCAGGGGACTGAAAAAAGAAGACGTGAATTAGCTTATTTAAATATTAAATGGTTTATGCAAACCTTATTAGATCGCATGGATAGAACTAGTATGCACAGCGGATTAGAAGCAAGAGTCCCTTTTGCAGATCATAGAATATTAGAGTATGTATGGAATGTTCCGTGGGCGATGAAGGCGAAAAATGGTGAGGTAAAGGCGTTGTTAAAGGAAGCAGCAAAAGAATATTTACCCAAAGAAGTTCTATATCGAAAAAAGAGTCCTTATCCGAAAACTTACGATCCTAGATATGAAGCATTAGTAAAGCTAGAACTAAAGGAAATACTAGCAAATGATAGGGAACCTATTCATGAATTTTTGGATAAGAAAAAAATTGAATTGTTTTGCAGTAATAAGTCAGATTATAGTAGACCTTTTTATGGCCAATTGATGGCGGGGCCACAGTTATTGGCATATATCTTACAAAATAACTATTCGTGGAAGAAATATAATGCAACTAAGAGCAAAAAAGTATATCCTATTATTAATGTGTTAGTGATAGAAAACGATCTATTGCTAGCACATTATGAATAGACGATAAAGGATGATACTATGATAATAATACAAGTTTTGTTTCTATTTCTTACTTACATCTTTTTCTACATAAGAAAGTGGAAACACTTAGAAAAAAAGGAGTTTCTTATAAAAAGCGCCTTTTTTGCATATATGGCAGCCTTAGTGACTGCCACCATTTTACCAATAGACCTTACACTAGATCCTAAATGGCTTTATCCGAAAGAGAGTGGTTTCTCTTATGGAAATCTGATACCATTTCGAAATATTATGGGAGGACATTATGTATTGATTCGAGATGTAGTTTTAAATGTTATTATGACTATTCCCTATGGTGTTTTACTACATTTTGTTTGTAAGAAGCCTAGCTTAATTCGAAGTTTTTTCTATAGCCTATGGCTATCCCTTAGCATAGAGTTAGTGCAATTATTAATGACCATTTTTTTATTAAATTATAGACGTTTTGATGTGACAGATATTATTACCAATGTGCTAGGAGCTTGCATTGGTTATTTGGCGTATATCATTTTTGCGAAACTCTTTGGGGGTACCATTGGCTTCAAGTTTAAATAGTTTTGCAAAAACATAGTAATTCGAACTAAAACATATTCGTTGATTACAAAGAGGCTTTCGTGACTTTCACTGATGAGCCGATACTTATCATAAGTACTAACATCAATACTAGAATCAATATTAAAATCTTCTTGATCAACCCTGCTGCCTTAGGATGGCTCTATAATATTCATTTTGATCCATAAATCCATGAAAAGCATCTCAAAAACTTCTATAAATTCCAACAGATATTAGCACTAAAACAAGGCAGCATAGTAGCAGCCAAAAAAACTGTTCTTTATTTCTTGCAATCAATTGTTCTGAGGTCATAATCTTGACTCCTTCATTATATGTTACTATTTACCATAATATCAAAAAATGGGGAGATAGCAAGGCTTATCAACAGGAATGTGAATATAGTCATATCCCTTTTCTTGATAATACAAGTAAAAATAAAATTAGCATGATAAAATGTATCTATAATTTTATCAATGATATCGGGGAGAATAAGGGTGAAAAATAAATTTGATAATCTGATTTTTCACCCCAAGTGTTTGTGCCGATGCGTCACAAACACCATGATCGCAGAGCTGAATTTAAGATTCAGCTTGCGTACCGATTCAAAAAGCGCATCGGTATGGAGGAACATATGAAGGGATTGCAGTTGTGGTATCAAGAGCCAGCCAGTAAATGGACAGAAGCCTTACCACTTGGAAATGGAAGAATAGGTGCAATGGTTTATGGAGGAACAACAGAGGATTTATTATGCCTAAACGAAGATAGTTTGTGGTCGGGATATCCTAGAACTTATCGGAATGAGGGAGCTCATGAATATGTAAAAAGGGCAGCAAGTTTAGCAAAAGAGGGGAAATATGTAGAGGCAGAAGCTTGTTTAAGTGAAGGTGCCCTAGGTCCCTACTCTCAGGCCTATATGCCAATGGGAAATCTTCATATTAGAATGAATCATGGGGGTGTGACAGATTATCAAAGAAACTTGAATTTAAAGGAAGCGGTGCATACTTCTAGCTATAGGGCAGATGGAGCTCTATTCCAAAAGGAAGTTTTTGTTTCACATCCAGATCAAGTGCTGGTATATCGAATTGTTTCGAACCAAAAGGAAAGTATTCGTTGTGAGATTTCTTTTACCAGTTTATTGAAGGTTGAAGTGAGGAGTGATAAGGAAGGTATTCAAATAGAAGGTATTTGTCCATCAGAAGCAAAACCTAATTATTTAAACTACGAAAATCCTATTTCCTATTATGAAGAAGAAAAGCGTAGAGGGATACGCTTTCACAGTATGGTAAAGCTTAAGACTGTGGGAGGAACCACAAGCTTTAGTGAGGGAAAAGTTTGGGTAGAAGCAGCAGAAGAAGTTTGTATCTACCTAA
The DNA here is from genome assembly GCA_964369945.1 of uncultured Lachnospiraceae bacterium. Taxonomy (GTDB): domain Bacteria; phylum Bacillota; class Clostridia; order Lachnospirales; family Lachnospiraceae; genus RGIG6307. Next base: position 6,003 of record CAYJHO010000001.1, on the reverse strand, counting down.
GTGTTAGAAGTAATTTTGCGGGATTTGATCAGTACCCAGAGTTAGCAGGAAAATCCTATATAGAGCCAAGTAGAGAAGAAATAGAAAGGGCTATGAAACTAGACTATACTAGCTTAAAGGAGAGGCATGTCGAAGATTACAGCAAGTATTACCAGCGTGTAAGTTTTTATCTTGGAGAAGATAGAAGAGTAAATATTCCTATGAATCAAAGGCTAAGGGAGTTTCAGTTAGGACAAGAGGATCCTTGTCTTCCGATTTATTTATTTCAGTATGGAAGATATTTACTATTAGCCTCTTCTAGGATCGGAACACAGGCAACTAATTTACAAGGAATTTGGAACCATAGCTTGTTGCCACCTTGGAGTAGCAACTATACGATTAATATCAATACACAGATGAATTATTGGCCTGTGTTTATAGCAAATCTATCCGAGTGCGGAGAACCTTTGGTGGATTTGATTCGTGATTTAAGTATAGCTGGTGAGCAAACAGCAAGAGATTATTATGATGCCTCTGGTTTTGTAAGTCATCATAATACAGATCTATGGAGATTGACAAACCCTGTGGGTGAGGAAGTTAGAAATTCATCGGTGGTTTTTGCATTCTGGGGCTTATCCTCTGGTTGGTTGTGTCAACATTTATATGAGAAATATGAATACACAAAGGACTTAGAATTCCTAAAGAATACAGCCTATCCTATTATGAAAAAGGCGGCTACATTCTACCTTGAGACCTTAGAGATAGACGCACAAGGTCATTACGTCATGACGCCTTCCACCTCTCCAGAAAATGAATTTATTGTGGAGGGAAGAAACTGCTCCGTTGCGAGGACAAGTACCATCACTATGAGTATTATAAAAGAACTATTTGGCAATTGTAAAAAGGCAGCCAATATCTTAGGTATTGATGGAGGATTTACGAAACACATAGAAGAAATACTAGGCAAATTATATCCATTTCAAGTAGGAAATGATGGAAGACTTTTAGAATGGAGTGAAGAGTTTGAAGAAGCTGACAAACTACATCGTCATATTTCACATCTTTATGCTTTACATCCAGCAAGATTGATTACTCCATTAGAAAATCCAGTGCTAGCAGAAGCTTGTAGGAAGGTATTAGAGATAAAAGGAACCACAGGAACAGGTTGGAGCCTTAGTTGGAAAGTGAATCAGTGGGCAAGGCTATTAGATGGAGAAGAAGCCTATAAACTAGTCAAACAACAATTGCATTTAGTAGAAGCAAAGGAAGATGCCATTGTTATGGGAGATGGAGGGACTTATCCAAACTTACTAGATGCACATCCACCATTTCAGATTGATGGAAATTTTGGAATTTTATCTGGAATTGCAGAGATGCTAGTACAAAGCTATGAAGAGAAACTCTTTATCTTGCCAGCCATACCAAAAGATTGGGAAGAAGGTGAGGTAAGAGGTTTAAAGACAAAGCAAGGAATTACAGTAGGGATTGCATGGAAAAAAGATAGAAGTATTACTTTAGAATTGCAATTTAGCTATCCAAACAAGATTTGTCTATATCATCAAGAAGAAGTTTATCAGGTAGAAGGAAAAAAAGAGGAAAAAATTTGTATGCAATTGACTAGGAGGTAGAACCATGATACAGCAAGAACAATTGTTTCTAGGTTTAGAGTTAGGATCCACAAGAATTAAAGCAGTGCTTATGGATGAGGGATTTGAAATCATTGCACAAGGAGGATATGATTGGGAAAATCAATTAGTAGATGGAGTATGGACGTATTCTTTAGAAGAGGTATGGACTGGAATTGTTTCTAGCTATGGCAAATTAGCAGATATGTTTTACCAAAGCTATGGAGAAACATTGACTCATCTTGGGGGAATTGGAATTTCAGCTATGATGCATGGGTATTTAGTATTTGACGCAAATGCAAGTCAATTGACAGCATTTCGTACTTGGAGAAATACCATGACATTGGAAGCGTCTCACGAATTATCCCAACTTTTTGGTTTCCATATTCCACAAAGGTGGAGTATTGCTCATTTATATCAAGCGATGCAAAATCAAGAGACCCATGTCAAAGATATTGCAACTATGACCACCTTAGCAGGCTATGTTCATGAGAAGTTGACTGGAGAAAAGCTGCTTGGGATTGGAGATGCCTCAGGGATGTTTCCGATAGATAGTGAAAGTAAAAGTTATGATAAAAAGATGCTGGCACAGTTTGATGCCATGCTAGAAAAGGAGGCATGCCCTTATTGCTTAGAGGATATATTGCCAAAAGTGTTATGCGCAGGAAACAATGCAGGTTATTTAAGTGAACAGGGAGCCAGACTGTTAGATCCTAGTGGGGCATTAAGGCCAGGCATTCCCTTTGCAGCCCCGGAAGGCGATGCTGGAACAGGCATGATTGCAACCAATAGTATTTGTGCAAGAAAAGGAAATATTTCGGTTGGAACCTCGATTTTTGCTATGGTAGTATTGGAACAGAAGTTGTCAAGAGCTTATAAGGAGATTGACCTGGTAACAACACCTTCAGGAAAACAAGTAGCTATGGTACATTGTAATAATTGCTCCAATGAAATCAACGCTTGGATGCAGCTATTTTCTGAGTTGTTATCTAGTATGGGACACGATGGGAACTTAGAATCTTTATATGAGACCTTGTTTTTGAAAGCACTAGAAGGGGATGATCATTGTGGCGGTTTACTTTTAGTCAATTATTTATCTGGGGAGCATATTACAGGATTTGAAAGTGGAGTACCTTTGTTACTAAGAACTTCTAATACGGAATTGAAGCTTGGTAATTTTATGAAGGCACAAATCAATAGTATATTTGCTAGTCTAAAGATCGGTATGAAGATTTTAGAGGCAGAGCAGGTTGAAATTGATTCCTTGCTAGCACATGGTGGATTATTGAAAACCAAAGCAGTAGTACAGTCTATGATGGCAAATGCTTTAGGAATTTCGATAGAAGTGATGCCCACAGCTAGCGAAGGAGGTCCATTTGGCGCAGCAGTCTTGGCAAGCTATTTAAAACATTCAAATCTAAGCTTAGAACAGTATCTAGAAGAAAGTGTATTTAAAACAGTGGCAAAAGAACTAGTAGAGCCCGAGGAGGAAGCAGTGGAAGCTTATACAGCTTTCTTGGAAGAATATAAAAAGGCATTGCTGGTAGAACAGACGGCAGTGAAACAATGGGAAAAGTAAGGGAGAAAAGAGATGTATCACGGATTAACTAGCAATTTAGCGGACATTACAAGAATGTCAAATGCAAAAACACGTTCTATTTCGCCAGAAAACTTTACAGGAGAAAAGGGAAAGGGTGGCATGGCAGTAGAGGGTACAGGGAAAAACTGTGCCAGAGATTTAGGACAAGGCTGGAAGGTGTCACCTTCTGTTGATATCGGCCCAGGAGAAGTATTAACATTAGCGGATATTAAGGCAGAAGGAGCAATTAAACATATATGGATTGTGGATTCTTGCAATAGAAATCGAACTTTGATTCTAAGAACTTATTGGGATAACAGTGAAATTCCATCCATTCAAACACCCCTTCATGACTTTTTTGCAAGTGCAGATATTACAAGCTATAAGCCTTTAAGTTCCTTAGCAGTAACAGCGACACCTAGAAAATCATTTAACTGTTATTGGGAAATGCCTTTTCGTGAGCGTTGCCTTATGACCTTAGAGAATATTACAGAGGAAACCATAACAGTATATTATCAAATTGATTATGTGGAAACTGAAATACCAGAAGATAGAGGCTATTTTCATGCAATTTTTAGAAGAACAAACCCAGTGCCTTATAAAGAGGTATATACCATTATTGATCAGATAGAAGGGAAAGGTCAATATGTAGGTACCTATATGTTCTGGGGTGTGAACAATAATGGATGGTGGGGAGAAGGGGAAATTAAATTTTACCTAGATGGCGACCAAGATTTTCCGACTATTTGTGGTACGGGAACGGAAGATTATTTCTGTGGGTCCTATAATTATGATGTGAATGGAGAATATGTGGAATATTGTACTCCTTACGTAGGTCTAGCAAAAGTGACACATACAGATAAAACATATCAATCTCAAAGAAGATTTTCTATGTATCGTTGGCATATTTGCGATCCTATTTATTTTGAAGAGAATTTAAAAGTAACCATTCAAGCCTTAGGTTGGAGATCTGGTGGCAGGTATTTACCTTTGCAAGATGATATTAGTTCTGTGGCTTTTTGGTACCAAGAAAAACCAACTACAATTGTCTATGAACTACCAGAAAAAGATGCATTAGAGATTATATAAAAACAAGTGACAGCCTGCAGGAGTAATAGGTAGGCTGTCACTTGTTTTGTATAAGAAAATATATTAATCGTGTTTTATATTTTTCTGAGCCCAAATCTTTAGGGCTGAGGCATTGGTGGCAATTTTATCTAAAGCTTCTATAATATCATAAAAGGAAGTTTCTTCCGATTCTTCAATCACCCCATCTTCACTAATTGCAATTAATTCCATACGAATATTATCGATGTCTTTTAAAGAGCCAAGAACTTTTAGGGCTAGGCGGTCGAAATCATCCATAATAATTTCATTGATATTATCTTTGCCAATCGGACATTTTCTAGAGCAAAAGGCATTAAGAAGTTCTGGGCAGTTATAATGATTAGCCATAGCCAATACCTCTTCTGGATAGGGGGTGATGGTTTCAAGTTCAATGCGAGCCAGTCTCGTACGATCCATATTAAGTACATCGGAGGTTTTTTCACGACTAGTAAAGTCATCCTTTTGCTCCGCCGCTTCCATCCTAGCTTTATAGTATATATTGTCTAAAGTTTTACTAGCTTTCTTTCCCATCTTGTTAATCCCTTCTTGTCTTGCAATATGCTATTTCAAAATCCTTTCTCATTTTACTATATTATGTTTAAAAAGTAAAGAATTGTAATACTTTGAAAATGAGTAATCAATTACTTGATATTTGCGTACCAAAAAACCAATAAAATTGTAAAATAATGGTAACAAAGGGCTACGAAGGAGAAAGACTATGGGTAGAATTAAAGAATTGAGAATGAAAAGAGGCCTGACACAAGAGCGTGTAGCAAGTGAAATTGGCGTAACACAACAAATTATTAGTAGAGTAGAGGCTAATGAGGAAACGGTACCTTTAGATTTGTTAATTCGAATTGCACAGTTTTTTAATGTATCTACTGATTATATCCTTGGACTGACAGATAATAAATATGAAAATGTAGAAGGGAATCGTTTGAAATACTATTGGGATAAGTACGAAGCAGTGCTTTTGAAGTACGATGCATTGACGAGCCAAAACCAACGAGTAATAGATAATATTATGAAAACATTGACAGAGTGCGAGTATGAGTCCATAGAAAGTGACAAAAAATGACAGTTATGACAAAGTGAAATTAAGTCAATTTGACGAAAATGTTCTAGACTTATTGTCATTTTAAGATTGCAAGGTATAATGAAGTCATAGTTTTAAGGGGGCGAAAACAAAGAAGGAAAAGGGACGAAGTATGTTGGGAATGTTTTGTTTACTTGAAACTGAGGATGATAGATTGGTAATAGATCAGCTATATCAGAAAGCAGCAGATAAAATGTTAGTTGTTGCTTTGAAAGTGACCAAAAAGATAGAGGATGCAGAAGACGCGGTACAAAGTGCATTCTTAAAAGTCATAGGTAAATACAAAACATATAAGCACTTACCTATGATAGATTTGGAAAAGATTTGCATTGTAGCAGTAAGGAATTCAGCCATTGACCTTTACAAAAAGGAGAAGACACAATTAAGAGTAGAAATTGGGGATTATTTTAGAACGATAGAGAGTGACCACAGAAATCATAGTTTGATTTCAGACATAATGCAAAAGCATTCAAGTGAGAGAATTAGGGAAGCTATGGCGCATTTATCGGAGGATGATAGAGAGATCATCTATCTAAAATACGGAATACAGATGAAGGCAAAGGACATAGCCGATATCAAATGCATGAAAGAAGCCAATGTTAGAAAACGTTGTATGG